>NZ_JBNCOG010000024.1:0-59805 GCF_051280745.1 Nocardioides ureilyticus
GCCGCCGCCTGCAGAGGCGCCGCCCGCGCCCGAGCACCACGCCGACCGGCCGGCCGACTCGCCGACGGACCCGCGGGCCATCGCCGCCGCCCGTGCCCGCATCCAGCAGACCCGGCCGGGTGGCCCGGGCGCACCGCCGCCCGAGGACCTGCACGACCCGGACGCCGACGCCCATCCCGACGACCTCGACGCCGACAGCGACGGCCTCGCCGGCGCCGACCTGCTCGCCCGCGAGCTCGGCGCACACGTCATCGAGGAGATCCGGCACCAGTGACCCGGCCGCCGACCGGCCGCCGACGACACGGCGGGAGACGGCCCTCTGAGATCCGCACGAGCGGGCACCGGTCCCTTGATCCGCCCATGACCACCACACACCGAAGGAACACGCCATGAGCCAGAACCCCTTCGACGCCCTCGGCGGCGGCGGACTCGACATGAACGCCCTGCTGCAGCAGGCGCAGCAGATGCAGCAGCAGCTCCAGGCGGCCCAGGAGCGGCTCGCCGACACGACGGTGCAGGGCACCGTCGCCGGTGGCCTCGTGACCGTGGAGGTCAACGGCGTCGGCGAGCTGGTGAAGGTCGACGTCAAGGCCGGCAGCTTCGACGGCGGCGACGCCGACAGCCTCGCCGACCTCGGTGACCTCGTCGTCGCCGCCTACCGCGACGCCAAGTCCCAGGCCGACGCGCTCGCCGGCGAGACGCTCGGGCCGCTCGCCGGTGGCGGGGGCGACGAGGGACCCGGCGGGAACCCGCTGGGCCAGCTCGGCTTCTAGGGGCCACCGCACTTGTACGAGGGTGTCGTCCAGGACCTGATCGACGAGCTGGGCCGGTTGCCCGGGGTCGGTCCCAAGAGCGCGCAGCGGATCGCCTTCCACCTGTTGCAGGCCGACCCGACCGACGTACGCCGCCTCGCCGACGTGCTCGTCGAGGTCAAGGCGAAGGTGAAGTTCTGCTCGATCTGCTTCAACGTCTCCGAGGACGAGCAGTGCCGGATCTGCCGGGACCCCCGGCGTGACCCCTCGGTGCTCTGCGTCGTGGAGGAGTACAAGGACGTCGTGGCGATCGAGCGCACCCGGGAGTTCCGGGGCCGCTACCACGTCCTCGGCGGGGCGATCTCGCCGATCGACGGCATCGGGCCGGACCAGCTGCGGATCAGGGAGCTCATGCAGCGTCTGGCCGACGGCACGATCGTCGAGACCATCCTGGCCACCGACCCGAACCTCGAGGGCGAGGCGACGGCGACGTACCTCACCCGGATGTTGAAGCCGCTGGGGTTGCGCGTGACCCGCCTGGCGAGTGGACTTCCCGTGGGTGGGGACCTGGAGTACGCCGACGAGGTCACGCTCGGCCGAGCATTCGCAGGAAGACGGAGCGCAGATGACTGACGACCACGACCACACCGACCCGACCACCCTGCTCGAGCAGGCGGTGATGGCGGGGGCGCTCCCCGATCTCGACGAGCCACCGCTCGACGTCGACAAGGCGATCGCGGAGCTCACCACCCGCGACCCGGGCGCCGACGAGGCCGTCGGCGCCGTCGACCCCGCCACCCAGGCCTTCGCCCAGCAGATCGCGGACTCCGCCGCCAGCTTCCTCATCGCCCTGCGCGCCGTGGCCCGCGAGGAGGAGCCCGGCCGGGCGATCTCGATGCTGCTGCTCGAGATCAGCCAGGCGCTCCTCGCCGGTGCCCGGCTCGGTGCGCAGCGGGACTTCACCCCGCGGGCGGAGTACCAGCCCGACATCGGGCCGGACAGCGACCTCGACGCGCTCCGGATGCGGCTGGCCGCCCTCCTCGAGCCGGTCGACACCTACAGCCTGGTCTTCGACCCGTACGCGCCCGAGGTCGTCGAGAGCCAGCTCTCCGACGACCTGGCGAGCATCGCGCTCGACCTCGAGACCGGCTTGCGGCACTTCCGGGAGGGCAACACCGAGGAGGCGCTGTGGTGGTGGCAGTTCTCCTACGTCTCCTCCTGGGGCAACCTCGCGGGAGCGGCGCTCAACGCCCTGCTGTCGGTCGTCTCCCACGACCGGCTGGACCGCGACGTGCCCGGTGAGGACGACGCGCTCGCCGCGGCCGAGGCCATGCTGGCCCAGCAGCTGCGGGCTCGTGAGATCGGCGACGGAGGCACCCCGGCTCCTCGGTAGACTCGGGCCCGGCCACCTTCCCCCGAACCCGAGGACTCCCACCGTGGGCATTGTCGTGCAGAAGTACGGCGGCTCGTCGGTCGCCGACGCGGCCGGCATCAAGCGGGTCGCCCAGCGCATCGTCAACACCCGCAAGGCGGGCCACGACGTCGTCGTCGTGGTCTCGGCCATGGGGGACACCACCGACGAGCTGCGCGACCTCGCCGAGCAGGTGACGCCGCTGCCGCCGCCGCGCGAGCTGGACATGCTGCTGACGGCCGGCGAGCGCATCTCGATGGCGCTGGTGGCGATGGCGATCGCGCAGCTCGGCCACAAGGCGCAGTCGTTCACCGGCTCCCAGGCCGGCGTCATCACCGACTCCGCCCACGGCCGGGCCAAGATCATCGACATCACCCCGAGCCGGATCGAGGCCGCCATCAAGGACGGCGCGATCGCGATCGTCGCCGGCTTCCAGGGTGTCTCGCAGGACACCAAGGACGTCACCACGCTGGGTCGCGGCGCGTCCGACACCACGGCCGTGGCCCTGGCCGCGGCCCTCGGCGCCGACGTCTGCGAGATCTACAGCGACGTCGACGGCGTCTTCACCGCCGACCCGCGGATTGTCCCCGCCGCCCGCAAGCTCGACCGCGTCTCCGCCGAGGAGATGCTCGAGATGGCGGCCTCCGGCGCCAAGATCCTCCACCTGCGGTGCGTCGAGTACGCCCGCCGCTACAAGATGCCGGTCCACGTGCGCTCCTCCTTCTCCCAGAAGGAGGGGACGTGGATCATCCCCGAGCCGCAAGAGGGAGAAGAGCCCATGGAGCAGGCGATCATCGCCGGCGTCGCCCACGACCGCAGCGAGGCCAAGATCACCGTGGTCGGCGTGCCCGACAAGGTGGGCGAGGCGGCTCGGATCTTCGAGACGCTGGCCGGCACCGAGGTCAACATCGACATGGTGGTGCAGAACGTCTCGGCCGCCGCGACCGGCCTCACCGACATCTCCTTCACGCTGCCGCGCAGCGACGGCCAGGCGGCCATGGGCGCGCTCGCGCGGATCCAGGACGAGGTCGGCTACGACAAGCTGCTCTACGACGACCAGGTCGGCAAGGTGTCGCTCATCGGCGCCGGCATGCGCTCGAACCCCGGCATCACCGCCCGGTTCTTCGCCTCGCTCGCGTCCGCCGGTGTCAACATCGAGATGATCTCGACCTCCGAGATCCGGATCTCCGTGATCGTCGACGAGGCGCAGGTCGACGACGCGGTGCGCGCGACGCACACGGCGTTCGACCTCGACGCCGACGAGGTCGAGGCGGTCGTCTACGGAGGCACGGGGCGCTGAGCCCCACCACGTTCTCACTCCCCCGCTCCGCTCCTCCGCGACAACGCGGCGGGGACCCCGAAAGGAACAAGACATGACCCGCATCGGGATCGTCGGCGCCACCGGCCAGGTGGGCGTCGCCATGCGCCAGATCCTCGAGGAGCGCGGCTTCCCCGCCGAGGAGGTCCGCTTCTTCGCCTCCGCGCGCTCCGCCGGCACGGTCCTGCCCTTCGCCGGCGGCGAGGTCACGGTCGAGGACGCGACGACCGCGGACCCGAGCGGCCTCGACATCGCGCTCTTCTCGGCCGGGGCGACCACGTCGCGCAACCTGGCGCAGACGTTCGTCGACGCCGGCGTCATCGTCGTCGACAACTCCTCGGCGTTCCGCAAGGACCCCGACATCCCGCTGGTGGTCTCCGAGGTCAACCCGGATGCCGCCCGGCCGGTGATCGAGGCCGGCCGCGGCATCATCGCGAACCCGAACTGCACGACGATGGCCGCGATGCCGGTGCTCAAGCCGCTGCACGACGAGGCCGGCCTGGTCCGGATGATCGCCTCGACCTACCAGGCGGTCTCCGGCTCCGGCGTCGCCGGCGTCGAGGAGCTCGCCGGCCAGGTGGCGGCTGCGGGGGACAAGGCGCGTGAGCTCGCCTACGACGGCGAGGCCGTGGCCTTCCCCGAGCCGGACAAGTACGTGCGGACCATCGCCTACAACGTGCTGCCGATGGCCGGCTCGATCGTGGACGACGGGCTGCACGAGACCGACGAGGAGCAGAAGCTCCGCAACGAGTCCCGCAAGATCCTCGGCATCCCCGACCTCCGGGTCTCCGGGATCTGCGTGCGGGTGCCGGTCTTCACCGGCCACTCGCTGGCCCTGAATGTCGAGTTCGAGCGGGCGATGACCGTCGAGCGGGCGCGGGAGCTGCTCGCCGGGGCGCCCGGCGTCGAGCTGACCGACGTCCCGAACCCGCTGCAGGCGGCCGGCAAGGACCCGTCGTACGTCGGGCGGCTGCGGCAGGACCCTGGCGTCGACGGCGACCGCGGGCTGGCGCTCTTCGTCTCCAACGACAACCTGCGCAAGGGCGCAGCGCTCAACACGGTGCAGATCGCCGAGCTGGTCGTCGCCTCGCGCTGACCGCCGGCTCAGTCCTCCTCGGCGACCGCGGTCGTCACCCAGTGCGAGAGCACGTAGGTGCCGACGGCGAGCAGCGGGATCACCACGACCATCGCCCAGCTGAAGAGCGACTCCACGAGGAAGAGCAGGATCAGCACGGTCAGCAGGCCCACGGCCAAGAAGCTGGTCGACCCGGCGTCGGGGACGTCGAAGAGGCGCAACAGGGCAGAGCCCGCCAGCGTCATCGCGACGAGCACCGCGACGAGCAGGAAGAAACCGGGGTCCCCGCACGAGGTCGTGCCGGTGGCGACCTCGCAGACGCCCAGCGACGCCCAGGTCAGCAGGACGGTGCCGAGGCCCACCACCAGGCCGGTGAGAGCCGCGGCGACCATGCCGTTGACGTTGCTGACCACGCGAGCGGCCCGGACCGGGCGCTCCCGTGGCGGCCGGTGCGCCTGGTCGCGGGTCGTCTCCTCGCGGGGGGTGCGACGCCAACGCGACGACCGCCCCTCCGTGACCGTCATCGGCTCCTCGGCGGCGGCCACCGTGGCGGGGTCCTCCTCGACCGGAACCTCGGCCGCGAACGCCGGCGGCTCCGGGTCGGGGGCGTGGAGCGGCCGCGCGCCGGTCGGCTCCGCGAGCGGGACGGTGTGCTTCTCGACGGGCGCGGGGCGCCGCTGGAGGGGGACGGTGTCCTCCTGGACCGGGACGGGGCGCTCCTCAGGGGGACTCGGCGGCTCCTCGGGCGGGGCCTCGGCGGCGGGGACCGGTGCCTCCGGGGCCGGCTCCTCCGCCCGGCCGCGGCGCCGCTTGCGGCCGAACAGCGAGGGCGGCTCCAGGCTGGGAGCATCCTTGCCGCGGTCGTTGCCATCCATGCGCGCCAGTCTGGCACGCGAGAGGAGCGGGGACGAGGAAGGACCCGGACCCCGTGGTGCTCCCACCGGATCCGGGCCCTGCTGTCGGGCTGACAGGATTTGAACCTGCGGCCTCCTCGTCCCGAACGAGGCGCGCTACCAAGCTGCGCCACAGCCCGATCCGCGAGCACCGGACGACGCCGGGCTCACGAGCATCGGAGCATACCGGAGCCGAGCGGGCCCTCCCCAATCGGGCCGCCCGTATCGGGTCGCCGACCGTGCGTGGTCGCCACCTCGACCGTGCGGGGGTCCCACGTCGACCGTGCGGGGTCCCACTTCGACGGGGAGGGGTCAGCGGCGGGGGGTGAGGGTCAGCAGCGTGGCCTCGGGCCGGCAGGCGACCCGGACCCGGGCGTAGGGGCTGGTGCCGAGGCCGGCGCTCACGTGCAGCCACGACGAACTCGGGTCGCCGGGGCGGGAGTCGGCGGGGTGCCGGTGCAGGCCGCGGGCCCGGGCCGGCTCGAGGTCGCAGTTCGTGGTGAGCGCGCGCCCGCCGGGGAGGCAGACCTGCCCGCCGTGCGTGTGGCCGGCGAGGATGCCGTCACAGCCGTCGGCGGCGAACGCGTCGAGGACCCGGAGGTACGGCGCGTGCGCGACACCCAGCCGCACGTCGGCCGATCGGTCGGCACCGGCCGGGCCGGTCACCTCGGCGAGCCGGTCGTAGCCCAGGTGGGGGTCGTCCACCCCGGCGAAGCCGAACGTCGTGTCGCCCACCCGGACGGTCGCCGTCCGGTTCGTGAGGTCGACCCACCCCGCGTCGGTGAACGTGGCGCGCAGCGCCCGCCAGGGCAGCTCGCCGGTGTCGGTGTGGCGGCGGCCGTCGTCGGGCAGCAGGTAGCGCACCGGGTTGCGGAAGGTCGGCTCGAAGTAGTCGTTGGAGCCGAGCACGAAGACGCCCGGCACGTTCAGCAGCCGCCCGAGGGACCGGCGCAGCACCGGCACGCTGTCGCGGTGGGCCAGGTTGTCGCCGGTGTCGACGACCAGGTCCGGCGCCAGGTCGGCCAGCCCCGCAAGCCACTCCTGCTTGCGGCACTGGCCGGGCGTCAGGTGCAGGTCGCTGAGGTGGAGCACCCGCAGCGGTCGGTGCCCCGCGGGCAGCAGCGGCACCTCGACCCGCCGCAGGGTGTAGGCCCGCGCCTCGCACACGGCGTACCCCGCGAGCGTGCCGCCGAGCGCCCCGCCCGCGGCCGTGACCAGGCCGGCAGCACGGGCGACGGCGGGCAGCGGGGGCACCCGGCAAGGCTGCCACAATGGCGTGCATGAGCCAGCTGAAGGACCGCCTGCGCACCGACCTCACCGCCGCCATCAAGGCACGCGACGAGGTGCGCTCCTCGACGTTGCGGATGGCGCTGACCGCCATCACGAACGCCGAGGTCGCCGGGAAGGAGCACCGCGAGCTCACCGACTCCGACGTGGTGGACGTGCTCTCCAGCGAGGCGAAGAAGCGGCGCGAGGCGGCGATCGCCTTCGACGACGGCGGCCGCAGCGACATGGCCGCGAAGGAGCGCGCCGAGGCGGCCGTGCTCGCCGACTACCTGCCCGAGCAGCTCTCGGTCGAGGAGATCTCCCGCATCGTCACCGAGGCGGTCGAGCAGGTCGGCGCCGCCGACGAGGGGATGAAAGCCATGGGCAAGGTGATGGGCGTCGTCCAGCCGCAGGTCAAGGGCCGCGCCGACGGGGCCGCCGTGGCCGCGGAGGTCCGCCGCCAGCTCGGCTGAGCCGGGCCGGACGTCCCACCCGTCGGGGGGACGCCCCGTGCCGCCGTCAGCCCAGGCCGGCCTGGGTCAGTCGAAGTCGTCGAAGTCGTCGTCGTCGCTGTCGAGCGGCGCCGAGTACGACCCGCCCGCCCCGGCGACGCCGGAGGGGTAGACGAACTGCTCGTCGGGGAGCTTGTCGACGACCCCCCGCATGGCGTCGCCCCACATCGGCGCCGCGTAGGCGGAGCCGGAGGCGGTGTAGATCGTCGCGGGGCCCACGTCCACGCCCTCGAGGGTCTGCGGGGTGCCGGAAGCGTTGGCACCGGCGATCATCGCGGCGGTCGACATGTTGGGCGTGTAGCCGACGAACCAGACCGCTCGGCCGTTGTTGGTCGTGCCGGTCTTGCCGGCGGCGTCCTGGGGAAGCCGCTGGCGCGCGGCGAAGCCGCCCTCGATCACGCCGCGGAGCACGTCGTTGACGGCGTCGGCGGTGGACTGCTGGAGCACCTGCTCGCAGGCGGCGTCGTACTCCTTGAGCACGTTGCCGCGGGCGTCCTCGATGGCGGTCACCGGGCGGGAGTCGCAGTGCAGGCCGCGGGCGCCGAAGGTCGCGTACGCCTCGGCCATCTCCAGCGGGCTGGCGTCGGCGACACCGAGGGTGAACGACGGCACCCGCTCGGCCAGGCCGGGCTTGTCGCCCACCGGGTTGGTGAGGTCGACGCCCATCTTCTTCGCCAGCCGGTAGGGGGCGCAGATCCCGGTGGCCTGCTCGAGCTGGGCGAAGTAGGTGTTCACCGACAGCCGGGTGCCGGTGTACATGTTCATCACGCCCGACGACGTGGAGTTGCCCACCGGCCAGGTGCCGTAGCCGTACGGCTGGCCACCGCAGTCCTCGAAGGTCTCCTCGGCGAACTCCATCTCCTCGCGGGCGTTGAACGTCGTCGAGAGTGGCATGCCCTGCTCGAGCGCCGCCGCCAGGACGAAGACCTTGAACGTCGACCCCGGCTGGAAGCCGGCGGAGTCGCCGTACTTCTGCGGGACGACGTAGTTGAGGTAGGTCTGCCCCGCGCTCTTGTCGCGACCCATCGGCCGGGACTGCGCGATCGCGCGGACCTTGCCGGTGCCCGGCTCCACCATGGCCAGGCCGCCGATCGCCTGCGCCTCCGGGTAGACGGCGGTGGAGACCGCCTGGTCGGCCGCGGCCTGGGCCTCCATGTCGATGGTCGTGCGGATGGTCAGGCCGCCCGAGAAGATCAGCCCCCTGCGCTCCTCGGGGGTGCGCCCGAGCGCGGAGTCCGTCATCAGGTAGCTGAGCACGAAGTCGCAGAAGAAAGGCGCCCGCGAGTTCACGCAGCCGTTGGCGGTCGGCTGGATGCGCAGGCCCAGGCGGCGCTCCTTGACCTTCTCCACCCGCTCCTCGGGCACGATGTCGAGCTGGGCCATCCGGTCCAGGACGACGTTGCGTCGCTCCAGGGCACGGTCCGGCGCGTTGGTCGGGTCGTAGTCGGTCGGGTTCTTGACCAGGCCGGCGAGCATGGCGGACTGCTTGAGGTTCAGCTTGCGGGCGTCGACGTTGAAGTAGTGCCGTGCCGCCGCCTGGATGCCGTGGGCGCCGTCGCCGAAGTAGGCGGTGTTGAGGTAGCGCTCGAGGATCCAGTCCTTGGTGTGGCGCTGCTCCAGGGCGACGGCGTACCGCAGCTCGCGGAGCTTGCGGGCGTAGCTGTCGTCGGTGGCGGCCTTCCGCTCGGCCGCCGTCTTCGCCTGGTTGACCAGCGTCATCTTGACCAGCTGCTGGGTGATGGACGAGCCGCCCTGGACCACGCCGGAGTTGGCCTGGTTGGTGATGAAGGCACGGATCGTGCCCTTCACGTCCAGTGCCCCGTGCTGGTAGAAGCGGTAGTCCTCGATCGCGACGATCGCCTTGACCATGGTCCGGGAGACCTGCCGGAGCGGGACGTTGACCCGGTTCTGGTCGAAGAAGACGGCGATGGTGTCGCCCTGCTCGTCGACCACGCGGGTCCGTTGCGGCAGCGCCTCCGTCTCGAGCTCGGCCGGCAGCTCGTCCATCGTCTGGGCGACGTTCTTCGCGCCGACACCCACGACCCCCGCGAAGGGGATGGCCAGGCCGGCGACGACCACGCCGAGGACGCCGGCGACGGCCAGCATGACGGCCAGGTGGGAGGCGACCCGGGAGGCGGACAGACGCTCGGGCGGGGCAGACATACCACGAGAGTACGTGGCCGGCGGGGTACCCGGCGAAAGATGACCTCCCCGGCGTAGTCATTTGTGACCATGCCACTTGGGCTGAACGTGTCTGTGGCGCTGGGGGTCGGGTCCTTTAACTTTGTGTGCAGGGGAACTCCCGGGTAGGCGTCATGGGGCGCGGACCTATCTCGGAACAAGATGTGGGGACATCATCATGTGGGTTGAGGACTGGGCGTCGCGGGCTTCGTGCAGGTCGGCACAGCCGGACCAGCTGTTCGTGCGCGGAGCAGAGCAGAACAAGGCCAAGCAGGTGTGCGCCGGCTGCCCGGTCCGCACCGAGTGCCTGGCGGAGGCGCTGGACAACCAGATCGAGTGGGGTGTCTGGGGCGGGATGACCGAGCGCGAGCGCCGTGCGCTGCTGCGCCGCCGTCCCAACGCCTCGTGGCGCACGGTCCTCGAGACCGCCCGCGAGCAGTCGACCCAGGCACCCACCGCCACCACGGTCGGCTCGGCCTGACGTCGCTCCCGATGACGCGGTCCGTCGGCTCGGTCGTCGGGCTCAGTCGTCGGGTCGGTGATCGGACGGGGGACCGTCGGGTCCCGCGGCGAGCAGCTCGCCGACCCGGCGCAGCCCGGTGAGGTCGTGGACGTCGCCGGCCAGCGCCGGCACCACCGCGGTGGGCACGTGCGGGTGCGCAGCGGTGAACCGCTGACGCAGCCCGGCCTCGCGCTGCACCGTGCGGACCCGGTCGGCGTGCAGCCGTAGCAGGCCCGCCGTCAACGACCTGCTGTCCTGCGCCTGCAGCCGCTCGGCCGCCGCCGTGGCCTGGTCCGGTGAGAGCGGCTCGGGAGGGGCCGGGCTCGCCCGGTTGACCACCAGGCCCGCCAGCGGCATCCGGTCCTCGTCGAGCCGCTCGACGAAGTACGCCGCCTCGCGCAGCGCGTCCGGCTCCGGCGCCGCGACCACCAGGAACGCCGTCCCGTCGGCCTGCAGCAGCGCGTAGGTCTGCTGCGCGCGGGCGCGGAAGCCGCCGAAGACCGTGTCGAGCGCGGCGACGAAGGTCTGCAGGTCACGCAGGACCTGACCACCGAGGATCTTGCTCAGCGCGTTGGTGACGACGCCGAAGCCCGCCGTCATCAGCTTCGCCGGCCCGCGGGCCGGCGCGAGCATCAGCCGGATGAACCGGCCGTCGAGGAAGCTCGAGAGCCGCTCGGGGGCGTCGAGGAAGTCCAGCGCCGAGCGGGACGGCGGGGTGTCGACGACGACGAGGTCGTAGCTGCCGTCGCGGCGTGCGTCGGCGTGGATCTGGCCGAGCTTCTCCATCGCCATGTACTCCTGCGTGCCGGCGAACGAGCTCGACAGGGCGATGTAGAAGGGGTTCTCGAGGATCTGCCGCGCCTTCTCCGGCGTGGCCTGGCTCAGCACCACCTCGTCGAAGGTGCGCTTCATGTCCAGCATCATCGCGTCCAGGCGGCCTCCCGCCGCCGGGTCGACGCCGGCGACCGGCCGCGGGGTGTTGTCGAGTGTCTCGATCCCCATCGACTGCGCCAGCCGGCGGGCCGGGTCGATGGTGAGGACCACGACCTTCCGCCCGCGCTCGGCGGCGCGCAGCGCCAGCGCCGCGGACGTGGTGGTCTTGCCGACGCCGCCCGACCCGCAGCAGACGATGATCCCGGTGGCGGGGTCGTCGAGCAGGGCGTCGACGTCGAGGGCCCCCGCTGCCGGCGCGGTCGCCGCCAGGGGGCCGACCCGGGTCCGGCTCCTCGTCACGCCCGCCCCCTCATGCCAGCCCCCTCATGCCAGGCCCTGCGCACGCAGCTCGGCGGCGAACCCGTACAGGCCGCCGAGGTCCACACCGCCCGGCAGCCGGGGCAGCTCGTACGCCGGGGGCCCGAGGCCGGCGACCACCTCCCGCTGGGAGTCCTCCAGCGCCCGTCGCTCGGCGTGGTCGCGCGCCTCGGCCAGCAGCCCGTCGACCAGGGCCGGCGACGCGTCGAGCGACACCGACGCCAGGTCGGCCGCGACGCGGTCCCGGTCGAGCGTGCCGGCGCGCGCGGCGGCCAGCGCCGAGGCATCGAGGTCGCGGGGCCGGACCTGGTTGACCACCACCCCACCGACGGGGAGCCCGGCCGCCTCGAGCTCGGCGATGCCGTCGGCGGTCTCCTGCACCGGCATCTCCTCGAGCACGGTGACCAGGTGGACGGCGGTCCGGGGCGAGCGGAAGAGGGTCATCATCGTGTCGGCCTGGTGCTTGATCGGGCCGACCTTCGCCAGCCCCGCGAGCTCGTCGCTGACGTTGAGGAACTGCACGATCCGGCCGGTCGGCGGGGCGTCGAGGACCACGGCGTCGTACGTGGTGGCGCCCTTGTTGCGGCTGTTGCGCTGCACCGCCTCGAAGAGCTTGCCGGTGAGGAGCACGTCGCGCACCCCCGGGGCGATGGTGGTGGCGAACTCGATGACGCCGAACCGGTCCAGCGCCCGGCCGGCGCGGCCGAGCTTGTAGTACATGGCGAGGTACTCCAGCAGCGCCGCCTCGGGGTCGACGTGCAGGGCGTGCACGACGCCGGCGGCCCTCGGCGCCGCGGCCGCCGGAGCGGCGGGGTCGTCGGCCAACCCGGTGGCGATCCGGCGCTCCTCGTAGGGCAACGGGTCCACGTCGAACATCCGCGCGATCCCCTGGCGCCCCTCGACCTCGCACAGCAGGACCTGCCGGCCGTGCGAGGCGAGCGCCAGGGCGAGGGACGCGGCCACCGTGGACTTGCCGGTGCCGCCCTTGCCGGTCACCACGTGCAGCTGCACGCGGGGCCAGTCGCTCATGCCGAGAGACTAGCCACGGGGACCAGCCCGGTGGCGGACCACCTCGACGAGCCACCTCGACCCGCCGGGGCGAGGGTGGCACCGGACCTCAGTCGAGCGTCAGTCCCGCCGCGGGCGCCGTCCGCGCCGCCCGCCGGGCGGGCAGCACGCAGGACGCCAGGCCGGCGACCCCGGCGAGCAGCACCACCAGGGCCAGCTGGCCCCAAGGCAGGACGAGCGCCGCGCCGGGGACCGCGGAAGTCACCAGTGTCTGCACCGCCACCCAGGCGAAGGACACGCCGATGGCGGTGCCCAGCACCGTCGCGACGACCGAGAGGAGCAGGGCCTCGGCGGCCAGGGTGCCCGAGAGCTGCCGCCGGGTCAGGCCCAGGGCGCGGAGCAGGGCGTTCTCGCGGCCCCGCTCGAGCACCGAGAGACCGAGCGTGTTGCCGATCCCGACCAGGGCGATGACCACCGCGATGCCCAGCAGTGCCGCGACGGTCGCGGTCAGCACGTCGAGCTGCACGTGGACCCACGACCGCTCGCCCAGGGTGTTCACCAGGTCGGCGCCGGCGTCGGTCGCCACGGCGTCGAGGTCGCCCGCGAGGTCCTCGGCATCCGCGTCGTCGTCGGCGCGCACCCACACCGCCCGCGGCTTCGGCTCCTCGCCCAGCCGGGCGAGGACCGCGGGCGCGACCACGGCCACCTCGCCCCAGCCCTCGCCGCCGCGCAGGCGGAGCACCTTCGTCCGGCCGCCCACCGCCACCTCGACCCGTGCGCCGTCGGTCCGGTCGGGCACCAGGTCCCAGGGGACCCAGATCTCGCCGGGCTCCGGCGAGGCCACCTCGGGGCTGCCGTGGACCGCCTGGGCCGTGTCGGCGGGTGCCGCGACGACAGGGATCCGACCCACGCCGTCGGAGAGCCGGGCGTCGACGCCCGAGGCCACCACGGCCGCCGCGACGCCGCTGGTCGCGCGCACGTCGGCGAGCAGGTCGGCCGGGAGCGCGC
Source organism: Nocardioides ureilyticus (assembly GCF_051280745.1). Classification (NCBI taxonomy): domain Bacteria; kingdom Bacillati; phylum Actinomycetota; class Actinomycetes; order Propionibacteriales; family Nocardioidaceae; genus Nocardioides; species Nocardioides ureilyticus. The sequence continues at coordinate 13,178 of NZ_JBNCOG010000024.1, forward strand.
CCTCTCCCGCGACGAGCGCCAGGTCGATCGGGTACTGCGCGTCCATCTCGGCCTCGACCGAGTCGCGTGAGCTGGCGAGCCCGGCCAGCACGGCGGTGGTCAGCGTGACACCGACGAGCAGGGACGCGGTCGTCGCCGCGGTGCGCCGCGGGTTGCGGACCGCGTTGCTGGTGGCCAGCCGGACCGCCGGACCGCCGCCCCCACCAGGCAGCCGGCCGGCGACCAGGCCGGCCAGCCCCCCGGCGGCCTGCACCGCCGCGGGGACGAGCACCGGGCCCAGGAGCAGCACGCCGCTGAAGGCGGCCATCCCGCCGGCCAGCATCGGCACGACCTCGTGGCTCGCCACGGCGAGGGCGAGCAGTCCCACGCCGACCGCCAGCACGGCGCAGCCGAGGGCGACCCGGAGCCGGCCGGCCCGGGTGCGGACGTCGACGTCGTGCGGCCGCAGGGCGGCCAGCGGGTCGACGGAGGTGACCCGCCGGGTCGGCAGCCACGCCGCGACCAGGGTGACCAGCAGGCCGGTGCCGAACGCCGCGACGTACCACAGCGGGGAGGGCGTCGCCAGGCCCATCACGTCGACCCGGCCGCGGGCGAGGGCGACCAGCCCGGCACCGATGGCGGCACCGACGAGCAGGCCGAGGGTGGACGCTGCGGCACCGAGCACCAGCGCCTCCACCCGCACCGAGCGGCGGACCTGACCACGGGAGGCGCCGACGCAGCGCAGCAGCGCGAAGTCGCGGGCGCGCTGGGCGAAGAGGATCGAGAAGGTGTTCGCGATGACGAGCGTCGCGACGAAGAGGGCGATGGCGGCGAAGAGGAGCAGCAGGATGGTGACCACGTCGACCTCCTGGGTCAGCTGCGTCTGCCGCTCCTCCACGAACGCGTCCCGCGGCTGTGCCCGCCCGTCGCTGCCCAGCCTGTGCTGGAGCACGTCCGCGGAGGCCCCGGCGTAGGCGACGCTGTCGACGAACAGCTCGTCGAGGAACGGGTCCAGGGCGGGCCAGGGCAGGTACAGCGACGCGGCGACGCTCGCGGACGGCGTGTCGACGAGGCCGACGACGGTCGCCTCGGCGGTGTCGCTGCCGGTGCCGACGACCACCTCGTCGCCGACGGCGATCCCGTCGCCCTTGGCGGCGTTGACGTCGGCCACCGCCTCGGCGGGCGACCGCGGGAACCGGCCCTCCTCGAGCCGCTGCCAGCGCAGCTGCGGGCTGTCGGCGAGCGGGCCCACGTCGATCCGCTCCGGCAGCAGGCGGCCCTCGACCCGGGTCTGCTGGAGCGTCCAGCCGAGCACCGCCGCCCGCTCGCCGCGGTCCGCGGCGTCGCCCACCAGCTCCTGGGCGGTCGCCCCGTCGAGCTGGTCGACCACCGCGTCGGCCCCGCGGTAGGGGAGCTCCACGCCGGCGACCATGCCGTTGCGGGCGGAGGACGCCAGGGCGGCCGTGACGACGACGAACGCGACACCGACGACGACCGCGACGGTGGCCGCGACGTAGCGGCGGGTGTGGGTGCGCAGCGAGGCGAGCAGCACGGTCCTCATCGGGTCCGCTCCCCGCGCAGCACCGCGACCAGCTGGTCGGCGGTGGGCTCGACGAGGTGGTCGCGGACCTCCCCGTCGGCGAGCACGACGACGTCGTCGGCGTACGCCGCTGCGTCGAGCTCGTGGGTCACCATGACGACGGTCTGGCCGAGCTCCCGCACCGAGCGGCGCAGCAGGTCCAGCACCTCCGCCGACGCCTCGCTGTCGAGGTTCCCGGTCGGCTCGTCGGCGAAGACGATGTCGGGGGCGGTCACCAGCGCCCGCGCGATCGCCACCCGCTGCTGCTGCCCGCCCGAGAGCTCGCCGGGCCGGTGCTCGAGCCGGTCGCGCAGCCCCAGCACGTCGACGACCAGGTCGCGGCGCGCCCGGGTGGCGGCGTCGGGGCGCCGACCGGCCAGCTCGAGCGGGAGGTCGATGTTCTGGCCGGCGGTCAGCATCGGCAGCAGGTTGAAGGACTGGAACACGAAGCCGACGTGCTCGCGGCGGAAGACGGTGAGCGCGGTGTCGTCCATCTGCTCGAGCGCGCGGCCGGCGACCGACACCGAGCCGGAGGTCGGCACGTCGAGGCCGGCCAGGCAGTGCATGAGCGTCGACTTGCCGGACCCCGAGGGGCCCATGACGGCGGTGAACCGGCCGGCGGGCAGGTCGAGGTCGACGCCGCGGAGGGCGTGCACGGCGGTGTCGCCGCGGCCGTGGACACGGGTGAGGTCGCGCGCGGTCGCGGCGAGTGCGCTGCGCGGGCGGGAAGGCGTGGTCGTCATGGCTCCGACGATCCCGTCCCGGCGGCCGCGGGTCGTCCGACCGCGGGACGGACCCGGCGTACGACTCAGGTCGTACGTGCCAGCCCGGTCTCGTACGCCAGGACGACCAGCTGGACCCGGTCGCGGGAGGCGGTCTTCGCCAGGAGCCGGCCGACGTGGGTCTTCACGGTCGCCTCGGCGACCACGAGCTCGGCGGCGATCTCCGCGTTCGAGCGGCCGCGGCCGACCAGGGTGAGCACCTCCCGCTCCCGCTCGGTGAGCCCGCCGAGCCGGCCGTCCGCGGGCGTGGCGCCGGCCGGGTCCGGGAGGACGGCGGCGAACCGGTCCAGCAACCGCCGGGTGGTGCTCGGTGCGACGACGGAGTCGCCGGCGTGGACGGCGCGGATCGCGCCCAGCAGCTCCTCGGGGCCGGCGTCCTTGAGCAGGAAGCCCGCGGCGCCCGCCTTGATCGCGGCGAACGCGTACTCGTCGAGGTCGAACGTCGTGAGGATCAGGACCCGGGGGCCGTCCGGCCGCTGGGCGAGCGTGCGCGTGGCCGCCACGCCGTCCACACGGGGCATCCGGACGTCCATCAGCACCACGTCGGCGCGGGTCACGGAGAGCCGCTCGAGCGCCTCGGCTCCGTCGCCGGCCTCGCCGACCACCTCGAGGTCCGGCTGGCTGTCGACGAGCATCCGGAACCCGCCGCGCACCAGCTGCTGGTCGTCGACGAGGAAGACCCGGATCACGTCGCTCACCCCGGCATCCTCACAGGCGGGGTCTTCACAGTGGGATCCTGGCGGCCACCGCGAACCCGCCGCCCGGCCGGGGGCGGGCCTCGACCGTTCCGCCGTGCGCGGTGACGCGCTCGCGCATGCCGAGCAGCCCGAGGCCGCGGCCGTCGTCCTCCGCCGCGGCGCCACGGCCGTCGTCCTCGACCCGCACCTCGACCACTCGGCCGCCGCCGCTGGCCGTGCCGCTCACGGCGACCTCGACCCGGACGGCGGCGTCCGGCCCGGCGTGCTTGCGGACGTTCGAGAGGGCCTCCTGCACGACGCGGTACGCCGTGAGGCCCACGCCGTCGGGCACGTCGGCGGCGGTGCCGGGTCCGGGCAGACGGGCGTCGACCCGGGCGCCGGCGGTCCGCGCCTCGGCGACCAGCGCGTCCAGGTCGCCCACGCCCGGCTGCGGCCGGAGGGCCGGCGCGCCCTCGCCGTCCTCGGCGCGCAGCAGCCCGAGCATCCGGCGCATCTCCGTGAGCGCCTCGCGCCCGGTCGCAGAGACCGTCTCGAGCGTGCGCGCGGCGACCGCCGGGTCGGTGCGTGCGGCGTACCGCGCCCCGTCGGCCTGCACGACGATCACCGACAGCCCGTGGGCGACGACGTCGTGCATCTCCCGGGCGATCCGGGCGCGCTCGTCGGCCGCGGCGAGCGCGACCTGCTGGGCGGCCTCCCGCTCGACCCGCTCGCTGCGCTCGACCACCGCGTCGACGTAGGCCTGGCGGGTGCGGCCCAGCGTGCCGAGCGCCCAGGCGGTCGCGGCGACCGCGCCGAGGAAAAGCGTGTTGGCGACGATCGTCTCCAGCTGCATGGTGGTGGCCGTGCCGCCCCAGTCGAGCGCCGCCGTCACCGCGGCGCAGGCGCTCACCGCGAGGGCAGCCCACCCGTGCGCGGCCGGCGCGTACCGGGCGACGGAGTAGACCGCGACCGGCCAGGCGAGCTGGCCGAGCACCGGCTCGTCGACGACGAAGACCTGCAGCACGTGCACCGCGGTCACGGCCCAGAACACCGCCACGGGGTGCGCGCGGCGCCACAGCAGCGGCAGCACCGCGAGGACGCTGAGCACCGCAGGCACCGGGTCACCGGCGAGCACCGGGAACGGGACCGGCGCCAGGAGGCCGAGGACCAGCAGCCGGTCGAACCACACCCGTCCCCGCGGGCCCAGTCGCCGCGGAGGGCCCTGGACGGGCAGGTACGCGCTCACGGGCTCGACCCTAGGCGGCGGCGGGCGCCCGCGCGTCCGACCACGGGATGACCTCGACCGGCCGCAGTAGGGTGCGGCCATGACGAAGTGGGAGTACCTGACCGCGCCGATCCTCACGCACGCCGCCAAGCAGATCCTGGACAACTTCGGGGCCGACGGCTGGGAGCTGGTGCAGGTGGCGCCTGGGATGAACCCGGAGAACCTCGTGGGCTACTTCAAGCGGCCGGTCGAGGGCTGAGCCGTGCCGGAGAGTCCCGCGACGCCGGAGGAGCGCCTCGCCGAGCTCGGCCTCGAGATCCCGGAGGTGGCCGCGCCGGTGGCGGCGTACGTGCCGGCCGTGCGCTCGGGTGACCAGGTCTTCACCTCGGGCCAGCTGCCGATGCGCTCGGGCGAGCTGCTGCTCACCGGCAAGGTCGGCGGCGAGGTGAGTCCCGAGGAGGCCTACGCGTGCGCCCAGCAGTGCGCGCTCAACGCCATCGCGGCGATCCGCGCCGAGGTCGGTGACCTCTCCCGCGTCGAGCGGGTGGTCAAGGTGGTCGCGTTCGTCGCCTCGACGCCCGACTTCACCGGGCAGCCCGGGGTCGCCAACGGCGCGTCCGAGCTCTTCGGCAACGTCTTCGGCGACGCCGGCGTCCACGCCCGCTCCGCGGTGGGCGTGCCGGTGCTGCCGCTGGACGCGCCCGTCGAGGTCGAGGTGGTCGTGGCGGTCCGGGCGGACGCGTGAGGATCCCGCTGCCGCCGGTCCCGCTGCCCGAGCACCTGCTCGACGTCGCCCGGGCCTACGACGCGGGGGACCGCACGCCGGTCGAGCCCCGGGACGCCGCGACCGTCGTGCTGCTCCGCCCCTCGGACGGCGCCGGCCCGGAGGTCTACCTGCTGCGCCGCCAGGTCTCCATGGACTTCGCCGGCGGCATGGCGGTCTTCCCCGGTGGCGGGGTGGACCGGCGCGACTTCGACGCCTCGGTCGCCTGGGCCGGCCCCGGCCCGGCGGAGTGGGCGCGCCGGCTCGGGACCGACGAGGAGCGTGCCCGCGCGCTGGTGTGCGCAGCGGTCCGCGAGACCTTCGAGGAGTCCGGCGTCCTGCTCGCCGGGCCGTCGGCGGAGACGGTCGTCGACGACACCACCGGCGAGGACTGGGAGGCCGACCGGGCCGCGCTGGAGTCGCGCGAGCTGGCGATGACCGACTTCCTCAACCGCCGGGGCCTGGTGCTGCGCACGGACCTCCTTGGCGCCTGGGACGGGTGGCTGACGCCGGTCTTCGAGCCCAAGCGCTACCGCACCTGGTTCTTCGTCGCCCGGCTCCCCGCCGGCCAGCGGACCCGCGACGTCTCCACCGAGTCGTCGTCGGTGACCTGGCTGCCGGCGCGGGTGGCGGCCGAGCAGGCCGACGACGGCGCGCTGGCGATGCTGCCCCCGACGTACCTCACCTGCCTGGAGATCGGCACCCATGCCTCCCCCGAGGAGGTGCTCGAGGTCGCGGGCCACCGGACGGTGGAGATGTTCACGCCGAGCGTCGAGCCGCTCGAGGACGGGTGGACGCTCTCGATGCCCGACCGGTTGCGGCCGCTCGTGGCCCAGCGGTCGACACAGCGGCGCCGCCCGTGACGGGGGCCTGGTCCGGTGGGACCTTCGGCGAGCGGGGCACCTGCGTGCTCGCCCCCAACGCCGACATCATGACCCTCGACGGCACCAACACCTGGGTGCTCCGCGAGCCCGGCGCCCGCCGGTCGGTCGTGATCGACCCCGGCCCCTCGATCCTCGAGCACCTCGACGCGGTCGCGGAGGCCGCCGGCGAGGTCGGGGTCGTCCTGCTGACCCACCACCACCTCGACCACTCCGAGGCGGCGCGGGAGTTCGCCGACCGGGTGGGCTGCGGGGTGCGCGCGCTCGACCCGGCGTACCGGCTCGGCTCGGAGGGCCTCGGCGGTGGGGACGTCGTCGAGGTCGACGGCCTCGAGGTCCACGTCGTGGCGACGCCGGGCCACACGGCGGACTCCCTGTCGTTCCTCCTCCCGGGGGAGGGCGCGCTGCTGACCGGCGACACCGTGCTCGGGCGCGGGACGACGGTCGTGGCTCACCCGGACGGGCAGCTCGGCGCCTACCTCGACAGCCTGGACCGGCTCCACGCGCTCGCCGAGACCCACGAGGCCCGCACCATCTGGCCCGGCCACGGCCCGGTCATCGACGACGCCCTCGGCGCGCTGGACTTCTACATCGCCCACCGGCGCGAGCGGCTGGCCCAGGTCGAGGCGGCCCTGGAGCAGCTGGCCGGCGCCGAGGTGCCGGCCGAGGAGCTGCCGCGCCGGGTGGTGGAGGTGGTCTACGCCGACGTCGACCCCGTCCTGTGGGGCGCGGCCGAGCTCTCGGTGCGGGCGCAGCTCGCCCACCTCCACGCCCGTTGAGTCGGGACCTCTGACGGTCGAGTCGGGACCTCTGACGGTCGAGTCGGGACCTCTGACGGTCGAGTCGGGGCTTTGTCAGGGTCCCCGAGCCCGCCCGTCGTCCACAGGCAGCCTTCGTCCGGCTCTCGTCCACAGCGGGTCGCCGGACGTCCCCGCGGCCGCGGTGACGGCCGCATCGTCCCGGCATGGAGACCGTCTGGCCCGACGAGCCGTTCACCCGTGCCGAGCAGGTCGTACTGGGCTTCACCGCGGCCGATCTGAGGCGCGCACTCGAACAAGGTGATCTCCGGTCGCCGGCGCGAGGCGTGTACGTCGCCGCGCACCTGCCCGACACCATCGACCTGCGAGCCCGTGCCGTCGCGAAGGTGGTCAGCGAGCACCACGTCATCACGGACCGCACCGCTGCCTGGCTGCACGGCGTCGACACCCACGTCCATGGTGAGCACGACGGCGTGCCGGTGATCGAGTCGTGCGCCCTGCGGTGGCACGAGCCGACCACGCTCCCGGGGGTCGACGGCCGCACTCGCGACCTGGCCCCGCGCGACGTGATGACGGTGCACGGCGTACGGGTCACGACGCCGCTGCGCACCGCCCTCGACCTCGGCTGCTGCCTCAGGCGCCGGGAGGCCTTCGGTGCGATGGTGATGCTCGCGCGGCTGCACGGCCTCACCGCGGGCGACCTCGTGCGGGAGAGCGGCCGCTACCGCCGGCGGCGTGGAGTGGTGCAGCTGCGGAGCCTGACCGGCCTGGTCGATCCCCGGCTCGAGTCCGAGCGCGAGGCGTGGGTGCTGCTCGCGATCGCCGACGCGGGCCTGCCGCTCCCGGAGCCGCAGGTGTGGGTCGACGTCGACGGGGTCCCGACGTACCGGCTCGACTTCGCGTACCGGCGCCGGCGGGTGGCGGTGGAGTACGACGGGGGCGAGGGCCACTCGAGTCCCGCGCAACGTGAGCATGACGAGCGCCGTCGGGCCTGGCTGCGCGAGCACGGCTGGACCGTCATCGTGGTGCGCGCCGGTGACTTCACCGGCGAGGCGCTCGATCGGTGGCTGGCGGAGCTTCGCGAGGTTCTGCGCGCGACGTACTCGAACAGGCGCTGGTGATACCTCCCTAGTGGAACGGCAGAGGTCCTGACTCGACCGTCAGAGGGCCCGATTCAACGCGCGGCGGCGGACGAGGAGCACCAGCAGCAGCACCCCGCCGAGCCCGACGGCGATGGTGGCGACCCACCGCTCGGTCGACCAGGGCCACTCCGGCTCCGGCCGGGCCACCGTCGGCTCCTCCGGGCTCATCAGGTCGACGGCGACGGTGAGCGTGTCCGGCACGTCCGACTCCACCGTCCCGACGACGCGGGAGCCGCCGTCGCGGTCGAGCAGGAGCAGCTCGCCCGGGGCCTGGTCGAGGGAGCGCGTGCGGAGCAGCACCTGGTCGTCCACCGCGCCGAGGGCGTCGGTGGACCCGCCGCCGACGGGAGGCAGGCTGCCGGCGGCCTCGATGGCCGTCGTCCCCCCGTCCTCGACCAGGACGGCCGCGAGATCCTCCGTGCCGAGGGCGAGCGCGCCGTCCGGCAGCGCAGCGGCCGTCAAAGGGAAGCCCGGCATGCGCAGGCGCGTGCGCCGGGGATCGCCCTGGCCGTCCCACCGGTGCAGCTGCCCGTCGACCACCCAGGAGACGACGCCGCGCTCGCCGACGGCGAGGGCCAGCTGGTCGTGGTCGATGCGGACGCTGCCGGCGGGGGCACCGTCGCGACCTATGCGGCCGACGACGTCGTGGTCCGGCCCGTAGGAGCCCGCCGTCCAGCTCCGGGCCACCTGCCCCGCCCAGGCCAGCCACCGGCCGCCCGGCGACCACGCCAACCGGGTGACTGCGGTGCCCTCGCCCGCGGTCAACGGCACCTCCTCGACCTCGCCGGTCACCAGGTCGACCACCCGCACGCCGCTCGGGATGGGCGCGGTCGCCGCGTCGGGGCCGATGACACCGTAGGAGTACGCAAGGCGCGCCCCGTCGGGGGAGAGGGCGAGCGCCGGCGGGGCGAGCCCGTGGGCCATGACCATCTGGTTGCCGGTGAAGTCCGGCAGGTCCAACAGGTGGTAGCCGCCCTCGGCAGCGTCGACCACCACGGGCAGGCCGCTGTCGAGGAGGTACGCCGCGGCAGCCCGTCCGACCGCGAGCTCGTCGGTGACCAGGTCGGCCGACCAGCCGCCGTACCCGTCTTGCTCCGTCAGCCGCTCCGGCACGCCGTACAGGTGGTCGGGCACGCCCAGCCCGCCCACGTCGGTGTCGGCGACGGGCGGATCCGCCGTCGGCAGGCCGGGTCCGGCCACCAGCGCCACGACGGCGACCACGGCCGCGGCCAGGCCAGCCGCCCCGAGCCGTTCGCGGCGCCGCGAGCGCCGGGCGCGGTCCCAGGTGTCGGCGGGGACCTGCGCCACCGGCGCCCGGTCGGCGACCCGGGCGAGCTCCTCGTGGAGGGTCATCGCGCCTCCTCAGCCGTCACGCCGACGAGCTCGCCGAGCTCGGGGCTCAGGGCACGCAGCCGCCGCAGGGCCTGCCGGGCGGTCGACTTCACCGTCCCGGCGCCGATCCCGAGGGCGCGGGCGGTCTGCACCTCGGTGAGGTCCTCGTAGTAGCGCAGCACCAGCACCGTCCGCTGCCGAGAGGTCAGCCGCGCCAGCGCCTGCTCGAGGGTGATCCGCAGGTCGGGGTCGACGGCCGGCGCGGGGGCGTCGTGGGCGCCGAGCGCGGTCTCCGCCACCCGTCGGCGCCGCCACCGGGAGACGTTCTGGGTGTAGAGGATGCGGCGGACGTAGGGCTCCGGGTCGCCGGAGATGCGCGGCCACGCCTTGGCCGCCTGGAACAGCGCCGTCTGCACGAGGTCCTCCGCGTGGTGGGCGTCCCCGGTCAACAGGTACGCCGTGCGCGTCAGGGCAGTCGTGCGCGCGACCACGAACGCGTCGAAGCGCTCGCGGTCGGTCGGTTCCTCAGTCGGCACGTCGCCCCCTTCCACCCGTGAGTACGCGGCGGAGGGGGCCGCCGGGGGTCACCCCGGCGTCACTTCCTGGCGGCCAGCCTCAGCGGGCGCGGCGGGAGAGCCGCTCGACGTCCATGATGACGACCGAGCGCGGCTCCAGGCGGAGCCAGCCGCGGGAGGCGAAGTCGGCGAGCGCCTTGTTGACCGTCTCGCGGGAGGCGCCGACCAGCTGGGCCAGCTCCTCCTGGGTGAGGTCGTGGTGGACGTGCACGCCGTCGTCGGCGGTGCGGCCGAATCGGTCGGCGAGGTCCAGCAGCGCCTTGGCCACGCGGCCGGGCACGTCGGAGAAGACCAGGTCGGCGACGACGTCGTTGGCCTTGCGGAGCCGGCCGGCGAGCTGGGTGAGCAGGCCGCGCGCGACGACCGGGCGGCCCTCGAGCCAGCGCAGCAGGTCCTCGTGCGAGAGCGAGGCGAAGGAGGCGTCGGTGACCGCGGTGACCGTGGCCGAGCGCGGGCCCGGGTCGAAGAGCGACAGCTCGCCGAACATCTGCCCGGGGCCGAGGATCGCCAGCAGGTTCTCCCGGCCGTCGGAGGAGGTGCGGCCGAGCTTCACCTTGCCGTCGAGGACGATGTAGAGCTTGTCGCCGGAGTCGCCCTCGTGGAAGAGCACGTCGCCGCGGCGCAGCCGGTTCTCCGACATCGAGGCGCGCAGCGCCGTGGCAGCCTCGTCGTCGAGCGCGCTGAACAGCGGCGCCTGACGCAGTACGTCGTTGTCCACCGGACCTCCTGGCTCTGCGCGACCCACGGACACGGGCCACGTACGGGCCGATCCTATCCGTGTGGCAGGTCACAGGCCGCATCGCGGTCGGCCTCGGCGCGGGACGCGCTCGCCGGGCGGGTGCACGGGCGCGTGCACGGGCGGGTGCGCGCGGCGGCCAGACGGGCCGAGCAGGCGAGCGTCCGCGCCCGCCGTCGGCGCTGGTCCGTACCCTTGGCGCCGTGCCCGCCGACCCGATCCCCGCCGAGGACCCCACCGCAGAGTCGCCCACGGCGCTGGTCCGGCGGGCGCGCAAGATCAACCGCGTCCTCGCCGAGACCTACCCCGACGCCCGGTGCGAGCTGGACTTCGACGACCCGTTCCAGCTGCTGGTCGTCACGGTGCTGAGCGCGCAGACCACCGACCGGCGGGTCAACGCCGCACGGCCCGCGCTCTTCGCGGCGTACCCCGACGCCCGCGCGATGGCGGCGGCCGACCGGGCGCACCTGGAGCAGCTGGTCGGGCCGCTCGGGTTCTTCCGCGCCAAGACCGAGGCGCTGCTGAAGCTGAGCGCCGCGCTCGTCGCCGACCACGGTGGCGAGGTACCGCCGCGCCTCGACGACCTCGTCAAGCTGCCCGGGGTGGGGCGCAAGACGGCGAACGTCGTCCTGGGCAACGCCTTCGGCGTCCCCGGCATCACGGTCGACACGCACTTCGGCAGGCTGGTCCGCCGCTTCGGCTGGACCGAGGAGACCGACCCGGTCAAGGCCGAGCACGCCGTCGGCGCCCTCTTCCCGAAGCGGGACTGGACGATGCTGTCCCACCACGTCATCTGGCACGGCCGCCGACGCTGCCACGCGAAGAAACCGGCGTGCGGGGCGTGCCCGGTGGCGCGCTGGTGCCCGTCGTACGGCACCGGCCCGACCGACCCCGAGGAGGCGGCGGCGCTGGTGAAGACCCAGGGCCCCGCATGAGCGCCGGGCGGCGGGCGTCGAGCTACCCGGGCTGGATGGGCGAGGTGGTCGACGCGGTCGACACCATCGAGGCCGGCGACCTGACCCGGTTCGTCCCTCCTGAGGGCGCCGACACCCGCGCCGGCGCGGTGCTGGTGCTCTTCGGGGAGGGCCCGCGCGGGGGCGAGGTGCTGCTCACCGAGCGCGCGCACGACATGCGCAGCCACCCGGGACAGGTCTCCTTCCCCGGCGGGTCGCTCGACCTGGGGGAGACGGTCGTCCAGGCCGCGCTGCGCGAGGCCGAGGAGGAGATCGGCCTGGCGCCGGGCTCGGTGGAGGTCGTCGGGTGCCTGCCCGAGCTCTGGCTGCCTCCGAGCAACTTCGCCGTCACGCCGGTCGTCGGCTGGTGGCGGGAGCCCTCGGCCGTCTCGATCGTCAGCCGCGCCGAGGTGCACGCGATCCACCACGCCGTCATCGAGGACCTCCTCGACCCGGACAACCGGATCACCGTGCGCCACCCCAACGGCTACACCAGCCCCGGCTTCCTCATCGGGCCCGAGCGCGACGTCATCCTCTGGGGCTTCACCGGCGGGATCATCGCCCGGCTCTTCGACTACCTCGGCTGGACCCGCCCGTGGGACCCGGCCCGGGTGCGGGACCTCCCGCCGTACATGCTGCAGGGTGAGTCGCCGACCCAGCGCAACGCTCGCGCGGGCATGCTCGACATCGAGGAGCCCGACCGGTGAACCCGCTCGACTGGGTGCTGGTCCTGCTGGTCCTCGCCTACGCGCTCTCCGGCTACTGGCAGGGCTTCGTGACCGGCGCCTTCGCCACCTCCGGCCTCCTGCTGGGCGGGCTCGCGGGCGTCTGGCTGGCGCCGATCGCCCTCGGGGACGCGGCGCCCTCGCTGCTGGTCTCCCTCGGCGCGCTCTTCATCGTCATCCTGACGGCCTCGCTGGGCCAGGCGGTGCTCCAGTACGCCGGGTCGCGGATCCGGGATCGGATCACCTGGCAGCCGGCCCGCGCCGTGGACGCCGTGGGCGGGGCGGCCCTCAGCGCGGCCGCCGTGCTGCTCGTGGCCTGGGCGCTGGGCGTGGCGGTGTCGGGCTCCGCGATCGCGGGCGTCACGCCGTTGGTCCGCGACTCCACCGTGCTGGCCAAGGTCGACCGGGCGCTGCCGCAGTCGGCGGGGAGCGCGCTGGACGCCTTCAACGACGTGGTCGGCACCACCTTCTTCCCGCGTTACCTCGAGCCGTTCGCGCCGGAGCGGATCGTCGAGGTCGGCCCGGGCCCCAAGCGGCTGCTCCGGGACCCCGACGTGGAGGCCGCCCAGGCGAGCGTGCTGAAGATCCGCGGCAACAACGTCTGCGGCCGAGGGATCGAGGGGACGGGCTTCCTGTACGCCCCCGACCGGGTGATGACCAACGCGCACGTCGTCGCCGGCGTCGCGGACCCCGAGGTGGAGATCGACGGGCAGATGTCCTCCGCCGAGGTCGTCTACTACAACCCCGAGCTCGACGTGGCCGTCCTCGCGCTCGAGAGCGGCAGCCGGCCCACGCTCGCCTTCGACGAGGGCGCCGGCCCCGAGGACGGGGTCGCGATCCTCGGCTACCCCCAGGACGGGCCCTACCACGTCAGCGCGGGCCGGATCCGCTCCGAGCAGCGGCTGCGCTCGCCGAACATCTACGGCGACGGGACCACCATCCGCGAGGTCTTCTCGCTCCGCGGCATCGTGCGCCCCGGCAACTCGGGCGGCCCGATCGTCTCCTCGGGCGGCGATGTCGTGGGTGTCGTCTTCGCCGCGTCGGTCACCGACGACGACACCGGCTACGCCCTGACCGCCGCGCAGGTCGCCGACGCCCGACGGATCGGGATCACCAACACCGAGGAGGTCTCGACCGGCGACTGTGCCGGTTGAGGGGCCGGTCGAGGGGCCGGTCGAGGGGCCGGTTCAGGATCCCCCGGTGGGTCAGGCCTGGCCCTTGAGGGCCCTCGGGATCTCGCGACCCTGCTCGATGGCACGCTCCGGCGCGCGCACCTGCTTGACCTTCTTCAGGCCGACGAAGCCGAGCACGCCGGCGAGGAGCAGGTAGAACCCGAAGACGATGAGGTAGGCCCAGTGCAGGTCCAGCCCGTCGCCGTTCCAGTGGATCAGGTAGGCGATCGCGAACGACAGCATGATGATCGCAAGGACGGCCAGGAAGCCGGCGGCGGCGAAGAGGCCGACGCCGATCCCGCCGGCCTTGACGCTGACCTTCAGCTCCGACTTCGCCAGCTCGATCTCCTTGGAGACCAGCGTCGAGATGTCGCGGCTGGCGTCGGCCACGAGGCGCCCGATCGTGGGCTCCTCCGGCTGGGGTCGGGCCGCGTCGATCTCGGTTGCCATCTGGGGTGCTCTCCTCTGTCTGGTACGGCGTCGTCGGTGACCCTAGCGGAGTCCGCCGGCGCCCCCGGCACGGTTCATGCTCGGTCGCCGGTGCCCGGATCGCCGTCCGCTGACACCTCGTCCTCCGGACCGGACGACGGCTCCGGCGGCTCCGGCCTCTCCAGCGTCTCCAGGGCGTTCGCGACCGTGCGGGGGTCGAGCTCCCGCTGGGTCCGGTAGGCCGCTCGTCCCAGCATGTTGCTGGCGACCGAGGAGACCGCGAGCGAGGCGCCGATCGCCAGGACCGCCTTGACGCCGTCCGTGACGGTGAGCTCGTCCTGTGCGAGGTGGTGCACCACGGCGCCGAGGATGATCAGTGGCAGGCCGGCACCGGTGGCGGGGCTGAGGTTGTTGACCCGGCTGATCGCGTCCCGCGCGCGCATCATGCCGACGGCGGTCACCAGGAAGAACAGCGAGCCGACGAGGAGCAGGACGCCCCCGGCGAGCGAGCCGGCGGTCGAGGCGCTCATCGCTGCCCCCTGGTGAGCATCCGGGCGAAGGCGGCGGTGGCCAGGATCCCGCACAGGGTGCCCAGCAGCACCACGTCGAAGAGCACGCTGGAGCCCTGCAGCACCCCGACGACGACGAAGATCGCGATGGCGCAGAAGAAGAGCAGGTCGCCGACGACGGCTCGGGTGGCGTCGTCGGGACCGAGGGCGATCCGGACGGTGCCGAGCAGCGACGAGACGACCAGGACCCCGATCGCGATGGAGGCCAGCACGGTCATGGGGTCTCCCGGAGCAGCTCGTCGGTGTGGGCCCGCGCCTCGGCGCGCCCTCGGGTGGCCAGCAGGACGCGGTGCCGCATCTCCTCCAGGCCCTCGACCAGGGCGCGCTCGTCCTCGCCGAAGAGGCCCTGCACGTAGATGGTGGCCGGGTCGTGGCCGCGCTCGGGAGCGATGCCGAGCACGAGGGTGCCCGGAGTGATGGTGATCGAGCTGGTGAGCAGGGCGACCTCCAGCTCGGTCAGGCCGGCGACCGACAGCGCCACGATGCGCGGTCGTTGCGTGGATCGCGGTGTCCCGACGTCCCGGGCCAGCGCCAACGTCGAGACGACCAGCTGCCAGGCCAGCCACGGCCCGAAGAGGAGCAGGACGCGTAGGGTGGTGGCGACGGAGGCGCGCAGCCTGGTCATCGGCCGGCCACCTCCTCGGCGTACGTCGAGACGTCGAGCAGGCCGTCCACGGCTCGGAGGGCCGCGTCCCAGGGCGGGGCCGGCACGACGAAGAGCAGCAGCGACGTGGCCAGCAGGACGGTCGCCGGAGCGGTGAGGCGGCGCGGCGACCGGGTGCCGGGCGGCACGTCGATCGGGTCGGTGTCGGTGCTGCCGCGTGAGGGCATCTCCTCCAGCGGTGGACCCCAGAAGACGTCGCGCCACAGCTTGAGCATCGCGACGAGCGTGCCGAGGCTGGCGAGGACCACGGCGGCCAGGACGACGACCCGCTCCGGTTGGTCCAGCTCCGCGGCCGCCCGCACGATGCCGACCTTGGCGAAGAAGCCGGAGGACGGGGGGAAGCCGACGAGGGAGAGCAGCGCCAGCGCGGTGACCGTCGCCAGCAGCGGCTCCCGACGCATCAGCCCCGACATGCGGACGAACTGGCCGCTGCGGTAGGTCTGCTCGATGGCCGCCGCCGCGAGCAGGAGCGCGCCCATCACCAGGATGTGGTGCACCATGTAGAAGAGGCCGGCGGCCAGGCCGAGCCGGGTCCCGATGAAGAGCCCGAGCAGGATGTAGCCGACGCCGGCGACCATCTGCCAGGCGAGGCTCCGCCGGATCGCCCGCTCGCCGAGCGAGCCGTAGGCGCCCACGAGCATGGTGACCACGGCCAGGGCCAGGGCGGGCAGCGCCCAGTCGGGCGCGCCGTCGAGGACCACGCTGTGGACGCGGTAGATCGCGTAGAGCGCGACCTTGGTGTGGAGGGCGGAGAAGAGTGCCATCACCGCTCCGGAGGTCGCCGGGTAGGCGCGGGGCAGCCACCCGTGCACCGGCACCACGCCCGCCTTGACCATCAGCGCGAGCAGCACCACGCCCACGGCGAGGAGGAACCGCGGGTCGTCGTGGTCGGCGTCGGCGAGCACCGCCATGTTGACCGACCCCGCGACGCCGTACACCAGGCCGACGCCGGCCAGCAGGATGGTCGAGGTCACCAGGTTGACCACGACGAAGAGGCGGCCGATCCCCAGCCTCCGCCAGGTGCCCGTCATCGCGATGAGCGCGTACGACGGCAGCAGCATGACCTCGATGAACACGAACAGGTTGAACAGGTCGCCGGTCAGCAGCGCGCCGTTGACCCCGGCGGTGAGCATGAGGGCGAGGCTCGGGAAGAAGCGCAACCGCGCCTCGCCGCCCAGCACGGCGTACGCCACGCAGACGGCACTGGTCAGCCCCGTCACCGTGAGCATCACCGCGGACAGGGTGTCGGAGACCAGGGGGATGGCGATCCCGGGGACGAAGCCGCCGACCTGGTGGACCAGCACGGGGTTCTCGGTGTGCTCGACGAGGAGCGCCAGGGCGCCCGCGGCGCCGAGGAGGGGCGTGGGGACCAGCACCGCACGCGCGGCGCGGGACGGCAGGACGACCGCCAGGGCGGCCACGGCCAGGGGCACGGCGACGAAGAGGGGGAGGACGGCGGCGGTCATCCGTGGTGGTCCTCTCCGGTCTCGGGCACGTGGTAGGTGTCGTCGTCGCCGCCGATGCGGGCCAGCGCGAGCATCAGGACGGTGACCGCGAGCGTGATGACGATGGCGGTGAGCACGAAGGCCATGGGGAGCGGGTCGGCGCTGCGCGAGCCCTCGGACGTCCCCAGCGGCTCGGTGCGCCAGGCCGTCACGCCTGCCGCGAGCAGCATCAGGTTGGCGCCGTGGCTGAGCAGGGTGATGCCGAAGATGATCCGGACCATGCCGGCCTGCAGCAGCAGGTAGGCACCGCCCGCCATCAGCACCGCGACGGTCAGGGGCAGGACGCTCATCGGCGCTCCTCCTGCAGGACGGGCGCCGGATCGGCCGGGTCGCCGGTCCGGGCGTCCGGCTCGGCGGCGCCCAGCCGGTCGAAGGTGACCATCACCAGGCCGAGCACCGCGGCGTAGACCCCGACGTCGAAGAGGATCGAGGTGGTGAGGTGGACGCCGGCGACGTAGCCGTGGAGGGGAGCGAGGAAGGCCTCGTGGGCGTACCCGATGACACCGGTGAGCAGCGCCGTCAGCACCCCGCCGGCGATGAGCAGGAGGTGCACGCGCGGCCGACCGACGGCGCGGTCCTCGGGCCGGGCGAGGTACACGAGGGCGACCGCGGCAGCGGCCACCAGGGCGGCGATGAAGCCGCCGCCCGGCTCGTTGTGGCCTCGCCAGAAGATCAGCGCGGAGAGGGCGGCGAGGACGGGGACCACCACCCGCAGCAGGAGCTGCAGCGGGCGGAGGTTGGTCGCGGCGTCGGTGAGCGCGCGGCCGGCGCGGGTGTCGGCGGCAGCGGGGCGAGGCGGCGAGTCGTCGTCGGCCTCACCGCCGGCCCGAGCGGGGACGGTGGCCAGGATCGCGATGATGGCGACGCCGGCGAACCCGAGCACCGCCAGCTCGCCGAGCGTGTCGAGCGCGCGGAACTCGACGAGGATGACGTTCACCAGGTTCTCGCTGCCGGTGACCTCGGCGCCCTCGTCGATGAAGTACCGGGCGGGGTCGGACTGCTCCCGCCGGCCGGTCAGCAGCCAGGTCGCGGCGCCGGCCGACGCGCCGAGGGCGAGTGCCAGCACCACCGGGGCCCGGCGTCGGCTCAACCGCCGGTGGCCGAAGCCGGCGGGCAGGCCGCGCAGCACCAGCATGATCACGATGACCGTCAGGACCTCGACCATCAGCTGCGTCAGCCCCACGTCGGGCGCGCCGAGGGCGAAGAGCTGCACGGTCACGGCGATGCCGACCCCGCCGAGGTAGACCGTCGCCGCGATGCGGGAGGAGGACAGGCAGACGCCGACGACGGCGAGCGCGACGAGGACCAGCAGGGCCGCGTCGATCGGACGACCGAGGCCGGGCTGGGCCGCGGGCACGTCACCGAGCGCGACCACGGCCAGGGTGCCGCCACCGAGCAGCACGGCGAGCACGGCGAGGGGCGGGAGCACGTGACGGCGGGGACGGTCGACGGCCACCAGCTGGCTGAGCCAGGACCCGGCGTCGGCCGCGGAGTGGACGACGCGCTCGATCACCTGGGCGCCGTCGAGCGGGAGCAGGTCGCGCTCCAGGCGCGGGCGCAGCCAGGCGCGCCGGCTGATGACCAGCACGCCGCCGAGCACCACCACCAGGGTGGCGAGCAGCTCCGGGGTGACGCCGTGCCACAGGTGCAGGGCGTAGCCGGCACTGCCGCTGATCGCCTCGACGGCGGTGTCCACGGGTGCGTCGAGGACCGTCACGAACAGGCCCAGGGGCAGGCCCGCCCAGATCGGGAGCATCGCCGGCACGAGCAGCGCGGGCCCGGCCTCCTTGACCTCGTCGACGGGGCAGTCCTCGAGATCACGTCCGCCGTCGATGAAGGCCCCCAGCACGATCTTCGCGCAGTACGCGAAGGTCAGGACCGCGCCGGCGGTCGCGGCGACGAAGGCAGCCGGGCCCGTCCACGACGGGCCCGGTGCGTCGAGCATCGCCCCGAGGATCATCTCCTTGCTCACGAAGCCCAGCAGGGGCGGCAGGCCGGCCATGGCGGCCGTGCCGGCGATCACCGTGGCGAAGCTGACGGGCATCAGCCGCCAGAGCACGGGCAGTCGACGGATGTCCCGGCTGCCGGTGTGGTGGTCGATGACACCGACCATCATGAAGAGACCGGACTTGAAGAGCGCGTGGGCGATGGTGTGCAGGACCGCGGCGGTGAGCGCCTTCGGGGTGCCGATGCCGATGGCCGCCGTGATCAGCCCCAGCTGGCTGACCGTCGAGTAGGCCATCAGCCGCTTGAGGTCGGTCTGGCCGAGCGCGAAGAGCGCGGCCATCGCCGCGGTGAAGAGGCCCGTCGTCACGAGGAGGGCGTTCCAGGCAGGCACCTCGGAGAACGCCTCGGAGAACCGCAGCATCAGGTAGATGCCGGCCTTCACGACAGCCGCCGCGTGGAGGTAGGCGCTCACGGGCGTCGCCGCTGCCATCGCGTCCGGGAGCCAGGGATGGAAGGGGAACTGCGCTGCCTTGGTGAAGCCGCTGACCGCCACGAGCAGCGCGACGACCGTCGTCAGCGCGCCGTTCTCCTGCCACACCGGTGACGCCAGGGCCTCGGAGAGGCTGGTCGTGCCGGTGGCGCCGATCATCAAGGCGACCGCGACGAGCAGGGTGAGGCCGCCGATGAACGTGATGAGCAGGGTCCGCGTGGAGGCGGCCTCGCCGCCCGAGCCGGACCGGGCGATCAGCAGGAACGAGGCGAGGGAGGTGATCTCCCAGCACAGGAAGAGCAGCACCAGGTCGTCCGCGAGGACGAGCCCGACCATCCCGAGCGCGAAGACCGTCATCCACAGGTAGAACCCGAGCTGTCGGCCGGGCGCGAGGTACTCCGCGGAGTAGGCGAACACCGCCGCCCCGATGACCAGGGCGATCATCACGAACACCAGGCTGAGGCCGTCCAGCCGGAGCGCGAGGTCGACGTCGAGCGCCGGCAGCCACGGACGGGACCAGGTCACCTCCCCGCCGCCGACGACGTCACGGCCGGTGGGCACCAGGGCGGCGGCCAGAGCGAGGAAGACGACCGCCAGCGGCCATCCGGAGCGTCGGCCGGCCACGTGCGCGAGCGGGACGACCAGCACCGGGACCGCGGCCATCGCCACGAGCAGGAGGAGCGCGGTCATCGACCACCTTCCGTGGGCCCCGGCGGGGCGGTGCGGAACGGCTGCAGCATGTGGTCCCCCTGGGGTCGGCACGGCAATGCCGACCAGACTTCCCGGCGCACCGCCGACCAGCCTAGAGGGCGACGTGTGACCCCGGTGCCGCCCCGGTCGTTCACCTGCCGATCACCGTGCTGTCGATCACCGTCTGGGCCGAGCCCTCTCCTCCGTCGTCGCCGGTGGCACTCGCCGCTGACTGCCCGTGGCGGGACAGTCACCGACGGTCCCGGCCGTTGGCGGGGTGGTCAGGCACCGAGGCGTCCGTGACCACCCCACCAGCCGCCGTGTGGGTGCGCGCGGGGTCGGTCAGTCGTCGCCGCCCTGGCCGGAGGTGAGTCGGCCCTGGATGAGGTCCATGACGGTGGAGTCGGCGAGCGTGGTGACGTCCCCGACCTCGCGGTGCTCGGCCACGTCGCGCAGGAGCCGGCGCATGATCTTCCCCGACCGGGTCTTGGGCAGCTCGGGCACCACCATGACCTGGCGCGGCTTGGCGATCGGCCCGATCTGGGTGCGCACGTGGTTGCGCAGCTCCTCGACGATGTCCGCACCGCCGTCGCCCGCCTCGTCGCGGAGGATGACGAACGCGCAGACCGCCTGGCCGGTGTCGTCGTCCGCGGCGCCGACGACCGCGGCCTCGGCCACCTTGGGGTGGGAGACCAGGGCCGACTCGATCTCGGTGGTGGAGAGCCGGTGGCCGGAGACGTTCATGACGTCGTCGACCCGGCCGAGCACCCAGATGTCGCCGTCGTCGTCCTTCTTGGCCCCGTCGCCGGCGAAGTACCAGCCCTTGCCGTCCTCGCCGAAGCCGGCGTACCGGGACCAGTAGGTGTCCTTGAACCGCTGGTCGTCACCCCAGATGGTGCGGAGCATCGAGGGCCACGGCTCGGTGAGCACGAGGTAGCCGCCGGACCCGTGCGTGACCGACTCGCCCTCCTCGGTGACGACGTCGGCGGAGACGCCGGGGATCGGCGTCATCGCGGAGCCGGGCTTGCCGTGGGTGACGCCCGGCAGCGGGCTGATCATGATCGAGCCGGTCTCGGTCTGCCACCAGGTGTCGACGACCGGCGTGCGCCCGCCGCCGACGACCTCGCGGTACCAGACGTAGGCCTCGGGGTTGATCGGCTCGCCGACCGATCCCAGCACCCGCAGGCTCGACATGTCGCGGGCGTCGGGGATCTCGCGGCCCTGCTTCATGAACGAGCGGATGGCGGTGGGTGCGGTGTAGAAGATCGTGACGCCGTACTCCTCGATGATCCGCCACCACCGCCCCTTCTCGGGGAAGTCGGGGGTGCCCTCGTAGAGCACCTGCGTCGCCCCGTTGGCCAGCGGGCCGTAGACGATGTAGGAGTGGCCGGTGACCCAGCCGATGTCGGCGGTGCACCAGTAGACGTCGGTCTCCGGCTTGAGGTCGAAGACCGCCCAGTGGGTGTACGCCGAGCCGACGAGGTAGCCGCCGGTGGTGTGCAGGATGCCCTTCGGCTTGCCGGTGGTGCCGGAGGTGTACATGACGTAGAGCGGGTGCTCGGCGTCGAAGGCCTCCCACTGGTGCTCGGCCGGCGCCTGCCCCACCGTCTCGTGCCACCACACGTCGACCTGCTCGTCCCACTCGACGTCCTGGCCGGTGCGCCGGACGACCAGCACCTTCTCGACCGTGTGGCCGTCCCGGTCCGCGGCCTTGGCGCGGGCCTCGTCGACGGCCGGCTTCAGGGCCGACGGCGCCCCGCGCCGGTAGCCGCCGTCGGCGGTGACGACCACCCTCGCGCCGCAGTCGACCAGCCGCGAGGCGAGCGCGTCGGAGGAGAACCCGCCGAAGACGACGGTGTGCGGCGCGCCGATCCGGGCACAGGCCAGCATCGCGACGATCGCCTCGGGGATCATCGGCATGTAGATCGCGACCCGGTCGCCGGTGCCCACGCCGAGGTCGGTCAGCGCGTTCGCGGCCCGGCAGACCTCCGCCTGCAGCTCGGCGTAGGTGATCGAGCGCTTGTCGTCCTCCGGCTCACCGACCCAGTGGAGAGCCACCTTGTCGCCGCGGCCGGCCTCCACGTGCCGGTCGACGCAGTTGTACGCCGCGTTCAGCCGCCCGCCGACGTACCACTTGGCGAACGGCGGGTCGGACCAGTCGAGCACCTCGTCCCACCGCTGGGCCCAGTCCAGCCGCTCGGCCTGCTCGGCCCAGAAGCCGAGCCGGTCCCGGGCGGCCCGCTCGTAGGCGTCGGCCTTCAGGTTGGCGTCGGTCGCCAGCTGGGCCGGCGGCTCGAACCGGCGCTCCTCCTTGAGGAGGTTGGACAGGGTCTCTTCGCTCACGTCTGCTCCTGGGCTCGAAGTCTGGCTCGGAAGTCTGGCTCGGAGGTCCGGCTCGGGAGTCCGGCCTGGTGCCGCCACACTAGGCCGGACCTCCCGGGTCCGCGAGGCGCTGGTCAGCCGAGCTCCCCCTCGGCGTGCTGGGCGACGAGCCGGGTGCGGCCGGGGTAGCGGATCTCCTCGACCAGCTCCTGCATGACCGGGCTCGGCTTGGGGGTGAACTGGGAGACGATGATCGTCACGGCGAAGTTGATGAGCATGCCGATCGTGCCGAAGCCCGTCTCGAGGATCCCGAAGATCCCGTCGCCGTTGCCGTAGATGTCGATCGTCCACAGCATGTAGGCCATCGTGGTGCCGAGGCCGGCGATCATGCCCGCCGTGGCCCCCATCGCCGTGCAGTTCTTCCAGAAGATGCCGAGCACCAGGACCGGGAAGAAGCTGGCGGCCGCGAGCCCGAAGGCCAGGGCCACGACCTGGGCGACGAACCCTGGTGGGTTGATGCCGAGGTAGCCAGCGACCAGGATCGCGCCGGCCATGGCGATCCGGCCGACCATGAGTTGCCGGGCCTCCGTGGCCTGCGGGTTGATCTTCTTGAAGTAGACGTCGTTGGCGACCGCGCTGGAGATGACCAGCAGCAGGCCGGACGCCGTCGACAGCGCCGCGGCCAGCGCGCCCGCTGCCACCAGGCCGACGATCGGGGCGGGCAGCCCGCCGATCTCCGGCGAGGCCAGCACGATGATGTCGTTGTTGATCAGGATGTCGCTGTAGTTCACCGTGGCGGTGGCGCCCAGCTCGGAGATCGGCGAGCCGTCGGCCTGGGTGATCAGGCCGACGTCGGCCCAGGTGTCGAACCACGACGGCATCTCGTCCAGGGCGGTGCCGTTGACGTCCTGGATGATCTGCAGCTTGCTGAACGCTGCCACCGAGGGGGCGGTGGTGTAGAGCAGCGCGATGAAGAACAACGCCCACAGTGCGGAGTACCGCGCCGCGCGCACGCTCTTGGCGGTGTAGAAGCGGACGATCACGTGCGGGAGGCCGGCGGTGCCGAACATCAGCGCCGCCGTGATCAGCACCATGTTCAACATGTTCGTGCTGCCGAAGGCCGCGGTGTACTCCGCGATCCCGAGCTCGGCCTGCAGGGCGTCGAGCTCCTCGAGGATCCGGCCGAACCCGACCTGGGGGATCGGCACGTCGGTCACCTTCGCGGAGACCGCGACCGCCGGGATCAGGTAGGCCACGATCAGCACGCTGTACTGCGTCACCTGGGTCCAGGTGATCCCCTTCATCCCGCCGAGGACGGCGTAGAAGAACACGATGGCCATGCCGATGACGACGCCGGTGGTGGTGTCCACCCTCAGGAAGCGGGTGAAGACCAGGCCGACGCCGGCCATCTGGCCCGCGACGTAGACGAACGAGACGACGATGGCGGCGACCACCGCCACCAGGCGCGCGGTCTCGTTGTAGCGGTCACCGACGAAGTCGGGGATCGTGTACTTGCCGAACTTGCGCAGGTACGGCGCGAGGAGCAGCGCGAGGAGCACGTAGCCGCCGGTCCAGCCCATGAGGTAGACCGAGCCGCCGTACCCGTTGCCCGCGAAGGCGATGATGCCGGCCATCGAGATGAACGACGCCGCGCTCATCCAATCCGCCGCGATGGCGGCGCCGTTGGCGGGGGCCGGGATGCCGCCGCTGGCGACGTAGAAGCCCGCCGTCGTGCTCACCCGGCTCCGGTAGGCGACGAAGATGTAGGTGCTGAAGGTGAGGATCACGAACACCAAGGTCCAGGTCTGGATGTCGCTCACGAGTGGTGCACCTCCTGCTCGTACTCGTCGACCCCGAACTCGGTGTCGAGCTTGTCCATCCGGGTGACGTAGACCCAGATCAGCACCACGAAGGTGAGGATCGATCCCTGTTGGGCGAACCAGAAGCCCACCGGGAAGCCGGCGACGACGATCTCGTTGAGGGGCTCGACGAACAGGATGCCGGCCCCGAAGGACACGAGCGCCCAGATGGTGAGCAGGACCGCCATCAGTCTCAGGTTCCGGCGCCAGTAAGCCCGGCGCTGCGCTTCATCCACGGTGACCTCCACAGGTGAACGGACACGATGGCCGGAGCGAAACAGTGGGCCCGGCGGGCGGTCAAGGCTGGAACGTGACTGCGGTCACACCGATCGGCGAGCGGTAGGAACTCGTCGGTGAACGGTGCGGCTGCCGCCTCGCGTGGCGGGCAGCCGGACCGCGGCGGCCCGTTCGTCGCGCGCGACCGACCGCTCGTCGCGCCAGCAGCGCCGTTCGACGTCCTGGCTCCTGCCGCCTGCCCCGCCGGTTCCGTACAGTCCGACCCATGACCGGAGCAGCGGGCACGAACCTCGTGCGGACGCGCCGCCGGCCGGACCCGGCGAGGCGCCGGCTGGCCGGTGCGGTCGCGATGGTGCTCCTGGGCTCTTTCCTGCCCTGGGTGGACACGGCCGTCGGCTCGGTGTCCGGAGCCCGTGGCGCCGGGCTGTGGACCTCCTACGCCGCGATGCTGGGCCTGGCCGGTGCGCTCGTGCCGCTGCGTCGGCTCGCGGCGGTGCAGGCGGCCGTGTTCGCGGCCGTGGCGCTGCTGGTCCCCGCCTGGCAGGTGGTGCACCTGCTGGGGCTGGTCGGCACGGAGGGCTGGGTCCCGGGGCCGGGCCTGGTGCTGGTCCTGGGCGGCGGGGTGCTCGCCGCCACCGCTGCGGCCCAGCTGTTCCGCGCGCCTGCCCACGGCTGACGACGCACACGGCCACGGGGGAGCCGCCGGGTCCGTGAGGTTGTGAGGACAAGTTGACGTCGGCGATGCAGTGGCCGGCGCGTGGTGTTACGTCCGGCGGCGACGGTGGTCCGCATGACCACCACCGCTCCCTCCCCAGGTGCTTCGACAGGTGCTTCGACGGGCGCTCCGGCCGGTGCCCCGGCCACGACCGACGCCGGCGCCACCGCTCGCCGCACCGGCCGCTGGATCGAGGACTGGCGCCCCGAGGACCCCGAGTTCTGGGAGTCGACCGGCCGCTCGGTGGCCCGGCGCAACCTGGCCTGGTCGATCTTCGCCGAGCACCTGGGCTTCTCGGTGTGGTTGATCTGGAGCGTCAGCTCGGCGTTCCTCGTCTCGATGGGCTTCGACTTCACCGCCCAGCAGCTCTTCCTGCTGATCGCGCTGCCCAACCTGGTCGGGTCCCTGCTGCGGATCCCCTACACCTTCGCGGTGCCGAAGTTCGGGGGACGGAACTGGACGATGGTCAGCGCCGGGCTGCTCCTGGTCCCGACGCTGCTGTTCGCCTACGCCGTGCAGCACCCGGGCACGCCGTACTGGCTCTTCTGCCTGATCGCGGCGACGGCCGGTCTCGGTGGCGGGAACTTCGCCTCGTCGATGGCCAACATCAACTTCTTCTACCCCGCGGCCAAGAAGGGCGCCGCCCTGGGCCTCAACGCCGCCGGCGGCAACATCGGTGTCGCGCTGATCCAGCTCCTGCTGCCGGTCATCGTCGGCGGCGCGGGCATCTTCGGGATGGTGCAGGCCAGCGAGGGCGGGATCCACCTCGAGCGCGCCGCGTGGGTCTACGCCGGCCTGGCGGTCGTGGCGACCTTCGCCGCCTGGCGCTGGATGGACAACCTGGGCACGGCGGTGAGCCGCCCCCGCGAGCAGCTGCAGGTGGTGCGGAACCGGCAGACCTGGATCATGGCCTTCCTCTACATCGGCACCTTCGGCTCCTTCATCGGCTACTCCGCCGCGATGCCGCTCCTCATCAAGCTCAACTTCTGGGTCCCGGACCCGGCCCCGCTGGGCACCGGCATCTTCTTCGCCTACTACGCCTTCCTCGGCGCGCTCGTCGGCTCCGCCACCCGTCCGCTCGGCGGCTGGCTGGCCGACAAGTACGGCGGCGCGAAGGTCACCCTCGGCGCCTTCACGGGGATGATCGGCTTCACCCTCGCGGTGCTGTGGACCCTCACCCGGCTCACGCCGAACCCGGGCCAGGACCCCGCGATCGCCACCGACAACCAGTCCTGGTTCCCGTGGTTCCTCGGGTTCTTCCTCTGCGTCTTCGCCGCGACCGGGATCGGCAACGGCTCGACCTACAAGATGATCCCGGCGATCTGGCGTACCCAGGCGGAGCGGGCGACGACCCCCAGCACCCCGGAGCGGGCGAGCGCGCTCGACCTCGCCACCAAGCAGGCGTCCGCGGCCATCGGCGTCATCGGCGCGGTCGGTGCCGTCGGCGGCTTCCTCATCCCGCTGGCGTTCAGCGCGCCGTGGGTGGCCGACCCGATGTCGGCGACCAAGGGCGCCTTCCTGGTCTTCACGGCCTTCTACGTCGTCTGCGCCGCCGTCACCTACGGCGTCTTCCTGCGCCGCACGGCCGGCGCGACCAGCCTGGCGCGGGCGGGGATCTGAGCCGTGGCCCCTTCGACGACCCCGGCCACCGGGGTGCGGACCCACTGTCCCTACTGCAGCCTGCAGTGCGGCATGACCCTCGAGCCCGGCCGCCGATCGCTCGAGGTGCAGCCGTGGGCGGAGTTCCCGGTCAACGAGGGCGCGCTGTGCCGCAAGGGCTGGACCGCCGCCGGGCTGCGCGGCCACCGGGAGCGGCTCACCACCCCGATGGTGCGCGACCGGGCCACCGGTGAGCTGCGTGCGGCCGGCTGGGACGAGGCGCTGGACCTCGTCGCCGACCGGATGCTCGCCCTCCAGGACGTGCACGGACGTGACGCCGTCGCCGTCTTCGGCGGCGGCGGGCTCACCAACGAGAAGGCCTACCAGCTCGGCAAGCTCGCCCGGGTCGCGCTCGGGACCAGCCAGGTCGACTACAACGGCCGGTGGTGCATGAGCTCGGCGGCCTCCGCCGCCAACCGCGCGCTCGGGATCGACCGCGGCCTGCCCTTCCCGCTGGCCGACGTCGAGCGGGCCGACGTCGTCGTGCTCGTCGGCTCGAACATCGCCGAGACGATGCCGCCGGCCGCCCGTCACCTCGACCGGCTCCGCGAGAACGGCGGCACCGTCGTGGTGGTGGACCCGCGACGCACGGCCACCGCAGACCGGGCCGACCACGTCCTGCAGCCCGTGCCCGGCACCGACCTCGCGGTGGCCCTCGGCCTGCTGCACCTGCTCGACGCGGCCGGCGCCGTCGACGAGGAGTACGTCGCCACGCGCACCACCGGGTTCGACGAGGTGCGCCGGTCGGTCGCCGGCTGGTGGCCCGAGCTGGTCGAGCGGGTGAGCGGCGTGCCGGCCGCGCAGCTGCGCGCGCTGGCCGGGCTGCTCGCCGGCTCCGAACGGGTGATGGTGCTGACCGGCCGGGGCGCCGAGCAGCACAGCCAGGGCACCGCCACGGTGCACGCCTGGCTCAACCTCGCGCTCGCGCTCGGCATGGTCGGGCGCGAGGGTGCCGGTTACGGCTGCCTCACCGGCCAGGGCAACGGCCAGGGCGGGCGCGAGCACGGCCAGAAGGCCGACCAGCTCCCGGGCTACCGGATGATCGACGACCCGGCCGCCCGCGCGCACGTCGCCCGGGTGTGGGGCGTCGACCCCGACGACCTGCCCGGGCCCGGACGCTCGGCGTACGAGCTGCTCGACGCCCTCGGCACCGAGGACGGCGCCCGGGCGCTGCTGGTGCTCGGCAGCAACATCGTGGTCTCCGCGCCCAACGCCACCTCCGTCACCGAGCGGCTTGCCGCGCTCGACCTGCTCGTCGTCGCCGACCTCGTGATGTCGGAGACCGCGGCCATGGCCGACGTGGTCCTGCCGGTCACCCAGTGGGCGGAGGAGACGGGGACGATGACCAACCTGGAGGGCCGCGTCGTCCTCCGGGAGCGGGCCGTCGCGCCGCCCGACGGCGTGCGGACCGACCTCGAGCTGATGGCCGGCCTCGCCGCGCGGCTCGGCTCCCCCGTGCCGTTCGCCACCGACGCCGAGGAGGTCTTCGCCGAGCTCGGCCGCGCCTCGGCCGGGGGTCGGGCCGACTACGCCGGCATCACCTACGACCGGATCCGCGCCGAGCACGGCGTCTTCTGGCCCTGCCCCGCTCCTGCCGACGGGCCCACGGGCGGGCCCACGGGCGGGCCCACGGGCGGGCCCACGGGCGGGCAGAGCCACCCGGGCACGCCACGGCTCTTCGCCGACTCCTTCCCGACCCCCGACGGGCGGGCGCGCTTCGTCGCGGTCGACCACGTCGGTGCGGCCGAGCAGCCCACCGCGGACTTCCCGGTCCACCTCACGACGGGCCGGGTGCTCGCGCAGTACCAGTCCGGCGCGCAGACCCGCCGGGTCCGCGAGCTGCCCGACGAGGGGCCGTTCGTCGAGCTGCACCCGATGCTCGCCGAGCGGATCGGCGCCACCGACGGCACGCCGGTCGTGGTCGCCACCCGGCGCGGGGAGCTCACCGCCCCCGCCCGGGTGGTCACGACGATCCGGCCCGACACCGTCTTCGTGCCCTTCCACTGGGTGGGCGCCAACCGGCTCACCTCCGACGCGCTCGACCCGGTCAGCCGGATGCCGGAGTTCAAGGTGTGCGCTGCGAGGGTCGGGGTGCCGGCCTCGGCCCCCCGCGCGGACGAGACCCGGGGCCGGGTGGTCGTGTGAGGACCGTTGTCGTCGGGTCGGGCATGGCCGCGACCCGCCTGGTCGAGCACCTCGTCGCCCGGGGCCTCGGCGCGGGCCTCACCGTGCTCGGGGACGAGCCGCACGCGCCGTACAACCGGGTCCTCCTCTCCGCCGTCCTCGAGGGGACGCACCGGGTGGACGCACTGACCCTGCGCGACCCCGCCTGGTACGCCGAGCACGGCGTCGACCTGCGCCTCGGAGCGCGCGTCCTCGAGCTCGACCGCGAGGCCGGCGAGGTGGTGCTGGTCGACGGCGACCGGGTGCCGTTCGACCGGCTGGTCCTGGCGACCGGATCGATCCCGACCCTGCCCCCGATCCGGGGGCTGGTCCGGATGGACGGCCGGCTGCACGAGCGGGTGCACGCCTTCCGCAGCCTCGACGACTGCCTGCGGCTGCTGCGGGCGTTGGGGTCTCGACAGGCTCGACCAGCGAGGAACCGCGCGGTCGTGGTCGGCGGCGGCCTCCTCGGCCTGCAGGTCGCCCGGGCCCTCAGCGTCCGGGGCCTGGCCACCGAGGTGGTCGAGGGCGGCGAGCACCTGCTGCGCAGCCAGGTCGGTGCGCCCGCCGGCGCGGTCCTCGCCCGCGACCTGCGCCGGCTCGGCACCACCGTCTACACCGGGGCCCGCGCGGTGCGGCTCACCGACGAGGGGACCACCAGCAGGCTCAGCCTCGACAACGGCTTCGTCCTCGACGACATCGACCTCGTGGTCCTGACGGCCGGAGGCCGGCCCTCGACCGCGCTCGCCCGCCACGCCGGGCTGACCGTCCGCCGCGGGATCGTGGTCGACGACCAGCTCCGCTCGCCCGACGACGACCGGGTGCACGCCCTCGGCGACTGCGCCGAGCACCTCACGCCCGAGGGCGGCCGGACCACCGGCTTCGTGCCGCCGGCCTGGGACCAGGCCGCCGTCCTCGCCGCGCACCTCGCCGGCGAGCAGGCGGCGTACGACGGCTCGCGCACCGTGGCCCGGCTGCGCGCCACCGACCTGGACGTGGCCGTGCTCGGCGAGCCCGAACGGACCGACGGCGAGGTGGTCGAGATGACCAACCCGGTCGCCGGCTCCCACCGCAAGCTCGTGGTCCGCGACGGCGTCATCGTCGCCGCCACCTTCGTCGGCGACCTGTCGCGCATCGGCCTGGTCACCCAGCACTTCGACCGCCGCACCGTGCTCGGCCCGGCCGAGCCCGGCGCCCTGCTCCTGGCCGACCGCGCCACCGCGCCCGCCGGCCCGGCCACCCTGCCCGACGACGTGGAGGTGTGCGCCTGCGCCGGCGTCACGGCCGGCGCCGTCCGGGCCTGCTCCTCGCTCGCCGACGTCCGGGAGACCACCCGGGCCACCACCGGCTGCGGCGGCTGCGCCGCCACCGTCCGTGACCTGCTCGCCAGCCCCGCCCCCTCCGGCACCACCCTCGAGAGGACCCCCCGATGAGCCCCCACCTGCGCAAGACCCTCGTCGTCGTCGGCCACGGCATGGTCGGCCACCGTTTCGTCCAGGCCGCCGTCGAGCGCGGCCTCACCGAGACCCACGACGTCGTGGTGGTCGGCGAGGAGCCGCGGGCGGCGTACGACCGCGTCGCGCTCACCTCCTTCTTCGAGGTCGGCGCCGACGCGCTGTCCCTGCTCCCGGACGGCGAGTACGACGACCCACGGGTGCGGCTGGTGCTGGGCACCGCGGTCACCGGCGTCGACGCCGGCGCGCAGGTCGTCGCCCTGGACGACGGCACCGAGCTCGCCTACGACGAGCTGGTCCTGGCGACCGGCGCGGCGCCGTTCGTGCCGCCGGTCCCCGGCCACGACCTGCCGGGCTGCTTCGTCTACCGCACCATCGAGGACCTCGAGGCGATCCGCGAGGCGGCCGCCGGCGCCCGGACCGGCGCGGTGATCGGTGGCGGCCTGCTCGGGCTGGAGGCGGCCAACGCGCTCCACCAGCTCGGGTTGGAGACGCACGTCGTCGAGATGGCGCCGCGGCTGATGCCGGTCCAGGTCGACGACGCGGGCGGTGCCGTGCTCGCCCGCCACGTCGAGGCGCTCGGCCTGCAGCTGCACACCGGCGTCGCCACCAAGGGCGTCGTCGAGCGGGCGGGCCGCGCCGCCGGGCTGGACCTCGGCGAGGCCACGGTGGAGGCCGACGTGGTCGTCTTCTCCGCCGGCATCCGGCCGCGCGACGCACTCGCCCGGACCGCCGGCCTGGCGGTCGCCGAGCGCGGCGGCGTGCTCGTCGACGAGCAGTGCCGGACCTCCGACCCGCACGTGTGGGCCGTCGGGGAGTGCGCGGCGCCGGCCGGCCGGATGTACGGGCTGGTCGCCCCCGGGTACGCCATGGCCGAGGTCGTCGTCGACGCGCTGCTCGGCGGCCCGGGCGCCTTCACCGGCGCCGACATGTCCACGAAGCTGAAGCTCCTCGGCGTCGACGTCGCCTCCTTCGGTGACGCCTTCGCGGCGACCGAGGGCGCGCTCGAGCTGGTCTTCGCCGACGCGGTCGCCGGCATCTACAAGAAGCTGGTCGTCAGTGACGACGGCCGCCGGCTGCTCGGCGGGATCCTCGTCGGCGACGCCTCGGCGTACGGCGTGCTCCGGCCGATGGTGAGCTCCGGCATCGCGCTGCCGGACAACCCCGAGGAGCTCATCCTGCCCGCGTCGCGGGGCGGGGCCGAGATCGGCCTGCCCGACGAGGCCCAGGTCTGCTCCTGCAACGACGTCTCGAAGGGCGACATCGTCGCGGCGGCCGCCTGTGACGGCACCACCCGCGCCGGCGCCACGTGCGGCTCCTGCAAGACCCTGGTCAAGTCGATCATCGAGGAGTACTACGCCAGCCAGGGCAAGGTCGTGGACCGCAGCCTGTGCGAGCACTTCGCGATGACCCGCGCCGAGCTCTTCGACGTCGTCGCAGTGCACGGCTACACCCGCTTCGACGACATCATCGAGGCGCACGGCCGGGGCCGGGGCTGCGACGTCTGCAAGCCCACGGTCGCCTCCATCCTCGCCAGCCAGCTGGGCGGCCACGTCCTGGAGGCCGAGCGGGCGACGCTGCAGGACACCAACGACGCCTACCTGGCCAACATCCAGCGCAACGGCACCTACTCGGTCGTCCCGCGCATCGCCGGGGGCGAGATCACCCCGGAGGGGCTGATCGTGATCGGCGAGGTCGCCCGCGACTTCGGGCTCTACACGAAGATCACCGGAGGCCAGCGGATCGACCTCTTCGGTGCCCGGCTGGAGCAGCTGCCGGACATCTGGCGGCGGCTCGTCGACGCCGGCTTCGAGTCCGGCCACGCCTACGGCAAGTCGCTGCGCACGGTGAAGTCGTGCGTCGGCTCCACCTGGTGCCGCTACGGGGTGCAGGACTCGGTGCGGATGGCGATCGACCTGGAGCTGCGCTACCGGGGGCTCCGGTCCCCGCACAAGCTCAAGGGCGGGGTCAGCGGGTGCGCCCGCGAGTGCGCGGAGGCGCGCGGGAAGGACTTCGGGATCATCGCGACCGAGAAGGGCTGGAACCTCTACGTCGGCGGCAACGGCGGTGCGAACCCGGCCCACGCCCGGCTCCTCGCCGGCGACCTCGACTCCGAGACGCTGGTGCGCTACCTCGACCGGTTCCTCATGTACTACGTGCGCACGGCCGACCGGCTGCAGCGCACCGCGCCGTGGATCGACTCGCTCGAAGGTGGGCTGGACCGGGTCCGCGCGGTCGTGGTCGACGACGTGCTCGGCCTCGGCTCGGAGCTCGAGGCGGCGATGGCCCGCCACGTCGAGGGGTACGTCGACGAGTGGAGCGCCACGATCGAGGACCCGGAGAAGCTGGAGCGCTTCGTCTCCTTCGTCAACGCTCCCGGGACGCCCGACCCGCACATCTCCTTCCGTGCCGAGCGCGGGCAGGCGGTTGCCGACGACGGACCGGCCGCGCCGGTGGTGCTCGGGTCGACCATCCCGGTCGGGGTGCCGCGATGAACCCCGCGACGAACCCCGCGACGAACCCCGGGACCGACGCCGGCACGGCGGCGTACACCGTGGTCTGCCCCGTCGACCGCATCCCCCGGGACGGCGGGGTGTCGGCGCTCGTGGACGGCCACGCGGTCGCGGTCTTCCGGACCTGGGACGACGAGGTCTACGCACTGTCCAACTACGATCCCTTCTCGCGGGCGTCGGTGCTGGCCCGCGGCATCGTCGGCACGCGCGAGGACATCCCCTTCGTGGCGTCGCCGATGCACAAGCAGGCCTTCGACCTGCGCACCGGCCAGTGCCTCGACGACGCGGCGGTGCAGGTGCGGACCTACGAGGTGGAGGTGCGAGCCGGCACCGTGCTGGTGGGGCCGGCGCGGACGACCAGGACGCCGACGAGGAAGACATCCAGGGAGGGTTCGTGACGCAGGCGCTGCCGCTGCTCGGCTACCGGATCGGCGTGACCGCCGCCCGCAAGGTCGAGGAGCAGGTCGCGCTGCTGGAGCGCCGCGGGGCCACGGTCGAGTGGGCGCCCGCACTCTCGCTGGACCCCCACCACGTCGACGACGCCTCGCTGCGTGCCGCGACCGAGGAGGTGCTGGCGCGCCCGGTCGACATGTTCCTCGCCACCACCGGGGTGGGGATGAAGGCCTGGTTCGCGGCGGTCGACGCCTGGGGCCTCACGGACCGGCTGGTGGCGGCGCTGGCGGACGCCGAGATCCTCGCCCGCGGTCCGAAGTCGGTCGGCGCGCTCCGCCGGCGTGGGCTCCGCGAGCTCTGGGCGCCGGAGTCCGAGCGTTTCGAGGACGTGCTCGAGCACCTGCGGGGCCGCTCGCTCTCCGGGCTCCGGATCGTGGTGCAGGAGCACGGGCAGTCGCTGTCGATGGTGGCCCACGCGCTGCGCCGGCAGGGCGCCGACGTGACGGTGGTGACGGTCTACCGCGTCGACCCCGCCGAGGACCTCGACCCGCTCTTCCGCCTCGTCGACCTGGTCGCCGACCGGCAGCTCGACGCGGTGACCTTCACCTCCGCGCCGGCGGTCGCCGCCCTGATGGAGGCCGCGGGACCGACCGGTCGCCGCGAGGAGCTGGTCGCGGCCTTCCAGGCCGACGTCGTCGCCGCCTGCGTCGGTCCGGTCACCGCCGCGGCGTTCGAGCTGTGGGGGGTCCCGACCATCCACCCGGAGCGCAACCGGCTCGGCGCGATGGTCAAGCAGCTGGAGTCCGAGCTCCCGTCGCGCAGCGCCGGCGTCAGCCTCGAGGTCGCCGGCCACACGCTCCTCCTCCACGGCGACGAGGTGCTGCTCGACGGCGCGGAGGTGAAGCTGTCGCCGGCGCCCTTCGCGCTCCTGCAGGCGCTGCTGGTGAACCCCGGGCACGTGGTGTCACGCCGCGAGCTGCTCGCCGCGCTGCCGTCAGGCACCGCCGGCTCCGAGCACGCCGTCGAGATGGCCGTGGCCCGGCTCCGCGCCGCGATCGGCACCCGGCTCGTCCAGACGGTCGTCAAGCGGGGCTACCGGCTGGCCGTCTCCCCGTGAGCACCGGTGACGGCCCGGTGGCCCCTCGCCTGGTCACCGTCGCCCACGGCACCCGGCACGGCCCGGGGAACGACGTGGCCCGGGAGATCTGCGCCGCGGCCGCCGCCCGGCTCGGCGTGCCCGGCACCTCGGCGTACGTCGAGCTGGCCGAGCCGCTCCTCACCGACGTCGTCGCCACGACCCCCGGCCCGGGCGTCGTGGTGCCGCTGCTGCTCTCGACCGGCTTCCACGTCCGCTCCGACCTGCCCGCCATGCTCGCCGGCTCGGCGTACCTGCTCGGCCGGCGGCTCGGGCCGCACGCGTTGCTGGCCTCGGCGATGGCGGACCGCCTCCGCGAGGCCGGCGCCGAGCCGGGCTGCCCCGTGGTGCTCGTCGCCGCCGGCTCGAGCGACCCCCTCGCCACCCCAGACCTCGTCCGGGCGGCCGACCTGCTCGGTACGGCATGGGGGGCGCCGGCGCGGGTGGCGACCCTCTCGGGCCGGGGCGAGCGTCCGGCCGAGGTGGTGCGGCCGGGCGACGCGGTCGCGCCGTACCTGCTCGCCGGAGGCTTCTTCTCGCGCCGGTTGGCGGACGAGGCCCGCGCGGCCGGTGCCGGTGTGGTGGCCGGCGTCATCGGCGCGCACGACGCCGTCATCGACCTCGTGGTCCGGCGGGCCCGGGCGCTCCTCGACGTGTCAGCGATCCCTGGCGCTGGCCCGGACGCGACGGTGGGGACGGACCCGAGGGTCCGCCCCCACCATGGGTGACTCCGGTACGTCGTGTCAGCGGACCACGCCGCGGGCGTCGCTCGCGCTGGTGCGCGCCGTGTCGCGACCGGGCCAGATCTTCGCGCCGACGGCACCACCGGCGGCCGAGGAGAGCAGCGCCAGCAGCAGGCCGAGGAGCGACCAACCGGCCGCGGTGCGCGCGCTGTCGAGGGCCTGGCTCACCTGGTCGCTCGAGACGTTGTCGAGGTTGGCCTCCTGCACCTGGACCAGGTCGCTGGCCACGGTGGAGATCGGTCCGAGGAGGGCGCCGCCGCCGAGGAGGGCGAGCAGCACGAGGCCGACGGTCGCGAAGGCCCAGAGGATGATGCCGTTGAAGAGGCCGTCGGACACGCTGTGCCACAGCGCGGTGGCCCCGGCGACGAGGCCGCCGAGGAAGAAGGCGATGAGCGCGGCGGCAGCGGTCAGCCAGGTTCCGGCGTCGCCCTGGGAGCCGAAGAGGTCAGCGGCGAAGATCGCCAGCTGCATCACCAGGAAGCTGGCGATGGTCACCAGGACGCCCGCCCAGAGGGGGCCCCAGCGGACGCGGTCGCGATGGGCGGCGAAGTCCCCGTCATGGCGCCCGTGGTGGGTGTCGTGCTGGGTCTCGTGGACGGCGGTCGGGTGCGCCCCGGCGTCCTCGTGGCGGCCGGTGACAGGCACGCCGTGGTTCCCGTCGTGAGGGGTCGTCATGTGTCGCTCCTTTCGGACGGAGGGCCGACCGGACGTCGACCCGCGCTGTTGAGTTCCCACTCCGGTGCCCGTCGCCGGACGAGGCATCCCCCGACACGCCCGCCAGCCTTCGGGATCCAGGACGTGTCACCATGGGTACCGGAAGGTGCGTCCCCGCTCGCGGGCGTCGTCGTGTCCAAGACGGCTCTTCGTGCCAGACTGCGGCGCGCGCCTGACCCAGGCGTGGTCCGGACAGACGCGAGCCAACCGGTGGGGCGGGTGGGACGATGAGGTCGACTGACGCGGGTGCCCTCCGCCTGCCTTCCGACGTGCGCAGCGTCGGAAGCGCCCGGCGGCACCTGCGGGAGGCCCTCGAGGGGAGCGCAGCCGCGTACGCCTTGGACGCCGCCGAGCTCGCCGTCTCCGAGCTGGTCACCAACGCGGTGGTCCACGCCGGGACCGCCGTGGTGCTGCGCATCCACACCAGCGGCCGGGCGCTACGGGTCGAGGTCGGCGACGGCAGCCCGCACCTGCCGGTGCGCCGCAGGTTCGCCACGACGTCGGGCACCGGACGGGGCCTCCACCTGGTGGACGAGTGCGTGGACCGGTGGGACGTCGAGGTCGAGGACGACGGGAAGGTCGTCTGGTTCGAGATCGGGCGGCCGGAGGGAGAACGCCTCGCGGCCAGGCCCCCGACCGCGGGACCGACGACGGTGGAGGTGGTCCTCCAGCAGGTGCCGCTCCTCATGCATGCCGCCTGGCAGGAGCACGCCGCCTCGCTGCTGCGCGAGCAGCTCCTCGCCACCCTCGACGAGGACGTCGACGCGTTGGAGCAGCACTCCCAGGCCAGCGACGCCCTGAACGTCCTGGCCGAGCAGCTCCCCGTGCCCGACCTCGCCGAGGAGCCCGATGCCCTGATGTCGGACGCCACGGAGCCGCGCGTCAGCGCCGAGCAGATCTCGCTCCACGTGCCCGTGGCGACGGTCGAGCGGTTCGCCGTCCTCGACGAGCTGCTCGGCCGAGCGGTCCGCGAGGCCGCCGCGGGGCGGTTCCTCGGCCCACCGACCCAGCCCGAGATCGACGAGATGCGGCGCTGGTTGTGCAGGGAGGTGGTGGCGCAGGCGGCGGACGGTCAGCCCCCCACTCCGTGGGCGGCCCGCGTGGACACGAGGTCGCCGCTCGAGATCGACGAGGCGGTCGGAGGGCTGTACCGCGAGCTCGCCGCGTCCGACGAGGCCGTCGTCGTCACGAACGAGGCCAGCGTGATCGTCGCCGTCACGACGCCGTTGCTCGAGGCCCTCGGCTATGCCGACGAGTCGGACATCATCGGTCGCCGGGTGCTCGCGGTGGTGCCGGCCCGGTTCCACCAGGCGCACATCGCCGGCACGACCCTGCACGTCACGAACGGGCGGGCGCCGCTGATCGGTGTGCCGGTCACGGTGCCGGTGTTGCGCGCCGACGGCACGGAGGTACCCCTCCGGCTGACCGTGGAGGTCCGGCGGCTGGCGCCGGGGCGCCAGGTCTTCCTCGGACGCTTCGACCTGTCCGGCTGAGCGCCGGGGACCGGGTCGGCCTCAGGCCCGCCGCTCGACGAGCAGGAGGGCGAGGTCGTCGTCGAGCTTGCAGGCGGCCAGCTGCCGGAGCCGGGCGAGCACGCCCTCGAGCGCATCCTCCAGGCTCGGTCCCCGGACCGGACGGAGGATCTCCGCCAGGTCGACGAACCCCCCGTCGGGGCCACGGGTCTCCACCAGCCCGTCGGTGAAGAGCAGCAACCGGTCACCGACGCCGAGGTGCCCGTGGCCGACCGTCGGCTCTCCGCCGAGGCCCAGCGGTGGTGCGTGGTCGGCGAGCCCGCCGATGACGGCCGTGGGACGGGGGTCGGCGCTGGTCGAGGCGACGACGGCCGAGGCGTACACCGCGGCGAGCTGGACCTCGCTGACCGCACCGATGCCGAGGAGGACCACCAGCAGCGCGACCGCGCCTCCGAGGGCGAGGCCGGCGCCGTGCCGACCCGTGCCCGCGACGTGTGCCATGCCACTTCCTCCGAGGACCCGTCACTGCCGACCCTGGTCGGACCCGCGCGGCACCGGCCGGGTCCGCCACCGGAGTCCAGGCTGCCTCCCTGCCCTCGGTGGGGCGTTCAACCACGGTCGAGAGGGAGCGCCTCCGGGGTGTGCAACCGGACCATGAACCGACGGGTGTGTGGCGGCACCCGGGAGGCGGTCGCGAGGCTCGCGACCGCCATCGTGGCGAAGGCCAAGGGCACCGACCAGGCGGCCGGCTGCTCGACCAGCGCCGCCGCCCATCCCGACCTGGGGCCGCCGGTCAGGGTGAGCACGACGGCGGTGCCCGACCCCAGGCCACCGGCGGCCAGGCCGGCGATCGCGCCCACGTCGGTCAACCGAGGCCACCAGATCCCGAGCAGCAGGAGCGGGCAGAACGTGGAGGCGGCGACCGCGAAGGCCAACCCCACGGCCCGAGCGACCCCGACGTTCGGCGCTCCGAGCGCGGCCACCGCGGGCAGCAGCACCGCCAGCACGGCGCCCAGGCGGAACGCTGTCACGCCGCTGAGCCGCCGGCCCCGCCACGGTCGCCCGGTGACGTCCTGCGACAGGACTCCGGCGACCGCGATGGCCAGCCCCGAGGAGGTCGACAGGAAGGCCGCGAACGCCCCCGCCGTCACCAGTCCGGTCAGCACCTCGCCCCACAGGCCCGGGACCATCAGCCGGGGCAGCTCGAGCACCAGCGCGTCGGTGCGGCCGGAGGCCGCGAGCTCCGCGGCGTACACCCTGCCGAGCGCGCCGTAGACCGGCGGCAGCAGGTAGAAGACGCCGAGCAGCACGAGCACCACGAGCGTCGTGCGCCGAGCGGCCCGGCCGTCGGGGTTGGTGTAGAAGCGGACCACGACGTGCGGGAGGCCCATGGTGCCCAGGAACGTCGCCAGGATCAGCGAGTAGGTGAGGTAGAGGCCCTGCCCCCCGCCCGACGCGAGGGGCGCGGACCAGGCGAGGGTCGACGTGGTGTCCGTGGCGCCCGGGCGGCCGTCGGCGAGCCACACGGCGCCGAGGACCGCGGCCGGGAGGAGGAGCGCCCAGAGCTTCAGCCAGTACTGGAAGGCCTGGACGAGCGTGATGCTGCGCATCCCGCCGGACGCGACGTTCGCGAGCACCACGAGCGCGACCATCACCGGCCCCACCCACAGCGGCGCGCCGACGGCCGAGCGCAGCGTCAGGCCCGCGCCCTGGAACTGGGGGAAGAGGTAGAGCAGCCCGATCAGCACCACCAGCGCCGAGCAGACCGACCGGACCGGGCTCGACCCGAACCGCGCCTCGGCGAAGTCGGGCAGCGTGTAGGCGCCGGATCGGCGCAACGGGGCCGCCACGAGCACCAGCAGCACGAGGTAGCCCGCGGTCCAGCCGACCGGGTACCACAGCATGTCGGCGCCGAAGGCGAGCACCAGGCCGGCGACGCCGAGGAACGAGGCGGCGGAGAGGTACTCCCCGCCGATGGCGGTCGCGTTGAGGCGGGGGTTGACCGACCGGGACGCCACGAGGAAGTCGCTGGTCGTGCGCGAGACGCGCAGGCCCCACGTGCCGATCGCGAGGGTCAGCACCGTCACGAGCGCGACCGCGACGACCCCGGGCGCGGCGTTCACCGCCGCCCCGGACGCTCAGGCATCGGCTCCGCCCATCAGCTCCGCGAAGTCCCGCTCGTTGCGCTCGGCACTGCGGACGTACCACCACCCGAGCCCGACCAGCACCGGGTGGACCAGGACGCCGAGCAGGAGCCACGGCAGCGGCAGGCCGCCCACGTCGAGGCCGGCCAGCCCCGGCCAGAGGTGGAAGAGGAGCGGCAGGGAGCCGACGCTGACGGTCAGGACACCGAGCACCCGGGCGGCCAACCACAGCTGGACGCCCACGAGCGAGCCCATGTAGACCCCGCCGAGGCGGGTGCCGGCGTCGATGTCGCGGGTCCGCGCCGCAGGGGTACGGCGCCGTGGTGGGCCGGTGACGCGCACCCGCGGTGGTGGCTGGCCGGTCACGCGCCGGACCGCCGCAGCAGCAGGTCCCGCAGCTCGCGGGTGTGCCGGCGACTGACCCCGAGCTCCCGGCCGCCGGTGACGAGCACCGAGCACCGCCCGGCGTCCATGCGGACCTCCGTGACGTGGGCCAGCGCGACCAGCAGGGAACGGTGGATCCGCACGAAGCCGGCGGCGCGCCACTCCTCCTCCAGCTGCGAGAGCGGAGCACGCACGAGGTGGGAGTCACCCGGGACGTGCAGCCGGGCGTAGTCGCCCTGCGCCTCGACGTGGGTGATCCCGGAGCGCGCGAGGAACCGGGTGACCCCGCCGCGCTCTACCGGCACCTGCAGGTCGTCGGCCGCCGACGCCCCGTCGTCGCGCCGACCGCGGCCGGTGGCCGCGACCACCCGGCGCACCGCCTCGGCCAGGCGGTCTGCGCGGACCGGCTTGAGCACGTAGTCGACCGCGGCCACGTCGAAGGCCTCCACGGCGTGCTCCTCGTGGGCGGTGACGAAGACGATCGCCGGAGGGGTCCGGAACCGGCCGAGCAGCTGGGCGAGGTCCAGCCCGGTCAGCCCCGGCATCTGCACGTCGAGGAAGACGACGTCGACGTCGGCGTCCTGGAGCACCCGCAACGCCTCGGTCGCCGAGTCGCAGGCCACCACCGTGCCGACGCACGGATCCCGCTCGAGGAGGTAGCGCAGCTCGTCGAGCGCGGGCGGCTCGTCGTCGACCACCAGCGCGGTCATCGGGCCGGGTGCGGACACCGGGCCCGGCCCGGCGAGCGGCGCGGTCATGCGCGCACCCCCGCCGCGAACTTCGGCACCCGCACCACGACCTTGGTCCCGGCACCCGGCGCGGTCTCGACGACCAGCCCGAAGTCGTCGCCGAAGGCGTTGCGCAGGCGGGCGTCGACGTTCCCGAGGCCGATCGAGTCCAGGGACGCGTCGCCGGCCAGCGCCCGGCGCACCCGCTCGGGGTCCTCGCCGGCGCCGTCGTCCTCCACCTCGATGACGCACTCCTGCCCGCGGTCGTGCGCGGTGATGGTGATCCGCCCGCCGCCATCGGCCGACTCCAGGCCGTGGCGCACGGCGTTCTCGACGAGCGGCTGGATGCACAGGAACGGGACCGCGACGGGGAGCACCTCCGGGGCCACCCCCAGCGTCACGCGCAGGCGCTCGCCGAACCGCGCCTGCTCCAGCATCAGGTAGCGCTCGACCGAGCGCAGCTCCTCGGCCAGGGTGGTGAACTCGCCGTGCCGGCGGAAGGAGTACCGGGTGAAGTCGGCGAACTCCAGGAGCAGCTCGCGGGCGCGCTCGGGGTCGGTGCGGACGAAGCTGGCGATCGCCCCCAGGGAGTTGTAGATGAAGTGCGGGCTGATCTGCGCCCGCAGCGCGCGGACCTCCGCCTCCATCAGCCGGGTCCGCGAGGCGTCGAGCTCGGCCAGCTCCAGCTGGCCCGACACCCACTGGGCGACCTCGTCGGCCGCGCGCGCCAGGCCGGCGGTGGGGTACGGCGCGAAGGCCTGCAAGGTGCCGACGACCCGCTCGTCGACCACCAGCGGCGAGGCCACGGCCGTCCGCACCGGGCAGCCGGCCTCCCGGCACGACAGCTCGGCCCGGTCGAACCCTCGGGTCGCGCCGCGCTCGACCGTGGCCGCCACCAGGGCCGGCACCTGCGCCGCGTGGTGCCGGCCCGTCCCGTCCCAGGCGAGCAGTCCGGCGGTGTCGGTCATCGCGAGCGCCGGCGTGCCGAGCAGGGACCGCAGGTGGCGGATGCTCCGCTCGGCCGACTCCACGGTCAGGCCCTGACGCAGCGCGGGGCTGGCGAGCGAGGCCGAGTGGAGGGCGCGGAACGTCGCGCGGTCGGCCTCGCTGCCGAGGTGCGTGCGGCGCCAGCGACGGACCACGGCTCGTCCCGCTACCGGAAGTCGATCAGCAGCATGTCGGTGTCGGTGCCGTCGGAGACCGGGTCCGTCGCCGGGTCGCGGGGCTCCTCCGGCGACGCGACCGGCCCGTCCGGCTCCGTCCGCGGTCCGCCGTCGGGCGCCGGTGTGACGTCCTCGGCAGGCGGCTTCGCGCCGTCGACCCGGTCCACCACGGTGGCGCGGAAGCAGCGGGCGGCGTAGGGCACCTGCATGCCGTCCATGCCTCGGCCGTACTCGTCGTACAGCGCGACGACCTCGGCCAGCCGGTCGGCCTGCTCCTCGGCGCCGAGGGTGGCGACCGCCGAGCGCGAGAGCGCCAGGTCGCGCACCGACTCCCGGTCGACCACCTGCCAGTGCTTGAACGACGCCTCCTCCACGGGGCCGAAGAGCCCCGAGCCGGTCAGGGCCTCCTCGGGGTCCCGCTCGCCGGCGTGGCCGAGCAGGGCGACGAGGCGGCGCACCCACGGGATCCGGGTGTCCTGCTGGTTCCAGACCAGTGCGACCCGCCCGCGAGGCCGGAGCACGCGGGCGATCTCCGGCACTGCGCGGTCGAGGTCGAACCAGTGGAACGCCTGACCGCAGACCACCACGTCGACGGACCGGTCCGGCACCGGCAGCTCCTCGGCCGCGGCCGCCGTCGTGCGCACCCGGGGCAGCCGGCGGCGCAGCACCTCCAGCATCGCGGAGTCGGGATCGGTGGCGTGCACGTCGTGGCCCAGCTCGACCAGCCGCTCGGTCAGCTTGCCGGTGCCCGCCCCGAGCTCGAGCACCGAACGCGGCTCCGCTCCTGCGAGCCAGCCCGCGGCCTGCACCGGGTACGTCGGGCGGCCGCGGTCGTAGGCCTCCGCCACGCCACCGAAGGAGAGCGCGGGCCCGGGCGCGGGGGACTGGTCTGCCATCGGCCCGAGGCTACCGGCTGCGTACCCTTCTGGCCGTGACCGACGACCCGCTCGCCTGGCTGGTGTCCCTCGAGGGCGTGCCGTCCGCCTACGCCGCCGCGCGCGACGGGATCGACGTCCTCCTCCGCGACCGCGGGCTGCGCCGGACCTCGCCGGAGACGACCGCAGAGTCGCTGCTGCGGGGCGCCCACGCGAGCGCCGTGCTCGAAGGGTCCGGGTCGACCCTCGAGGAGGTGCGTGAGGGCGCCGGCGACCCGATCGCGCAGGACGCCCTGCGGCTCTCCACCGAGCTGCTCGGGCTGGCGCCGCTGCTCTCCCGCGCGCCGCTCCAGGCGTTCGCCCGGATGCATGCCGTGGCCGCGCGCGGCTCGGTCGCCGAGGACCGGCTCGGCCGGCCCCGCGACGGGGAGTCCGCCGCCCGCCTGCGCGACGTCGCCGCGCTGCTGACCAGTGACACCGAGGCCCCTGCGCTGCTGGTGGCCGCCGTCGTCCACGCCGACCTCGTCTCGGTCGCCCCCTTCCCGTCGCACAACGGGATCGTCGCCCGGGCGACCGAGCGGCTGGTGCTCGTGGCGCGCGGGGTCGACGCGAAGTCGCTCGTGGTCCCGGAGGCCGGGCACCTGGCCAACCGCGCGGCGTACGAGTCGAACCTGCGGGGGTACGCCGGTGGGACGCGCAACGGGGTCCACTCCTGGCTGCTCTACGCGCCCGAGGGGTACGCGGCCGGTGCCGAGGCCAGCCCGCTGCGTTCGTGAGGGCTCCCGAGACTCCTGGACCCCCTGGACGTGCAGGTGGCACCCGAGTGGTCGAGCCACCCGAGTGCCACCGCTGGACACGTGGGCCGTGGCTACCAAGCGTGCATCTCTCAACTGCTGCCGCGGAAGTGTTCCGAGTGTCAGCGCCCTGAAAAAGGGTTGATCGCCGCGTGGGTACCTCGGCTCACGTGTACGTCTCTGGAGTTCTCACCTCCGTTGTACGCCCGCTCGCCGCCGGGATCAACCCTTGACTTCTGCGGCTGTGGATGGGTGAGCCTCAGCGCCTCGG
Organism: Nocardioides ureilyticus; assembly: GCF_051280745.1. Classification (NCBI taxonomy): domain Bacteria; kingdom Bacillati; phylum Actinomycetota; class Actinomycetes; order Propionibacteriales; family Nocardioidaceae; genus Nocardioides; species Nocardioides ureilyticus. The sequence goes on from NZ_JBNCOG010000024.1 coordinate 56,489, forward strand.
AGGCGGCGAGGCAGGACCGTCCAGGACCACCCAGGAGCAGGACTGGTCAGGCCTCGAGCCGTCGGCGTCGCGCGTTCGCCCAGAGCACGCCGCCGACCGCCGCGATCCCGCCGACGGCCAGCGCCGCGAGCGTGGGCACCGGCGGGGGGAGCGGGACCCGGCTGCGCAGTGCCACCGGCTTGACGAAGACCAGGACCGGCCAGCCGCGGGACGTGGCCACCTTCCGCAGGTCGCGGTCGGGGTTCACGGCGTACGGGTGCCCGACCGACTCGAGCATCGGCACGTCGGTGACCGAGTCGCTGTAGGCGTAGCACTCCTCGAGGTCGTACCCGCGCTCCTCGGCCAGGCGGCGCACGGCGTTCGCCTTCTCCTCCGCGTAGGCGTAGTACTCGATCTCCCCGGTGTAGCGGCCCTCCACGATCTCCAGCCGGGTGGCCACGACGTGGTCGGCGCCGAGCATCTCGCCGATCGGCTCGACCACCTCGCTCCCGGAGGTGGACACGATGACGACGTCGCGCCCCGGGAGCCGGTGCTCCTCGATGAGGGAGACCGCCTCGTCGTAGACGAGCGGGTCGACGACGTGGTGCAGGGTGTCCGCGACGATCTCGCGCACCGTCGCGACGTCCCACCCGCCGACCAGCTGCGACATGAACAGCCGCATCTTCTCCATCTGGTCGTGGTCCGCGCCGCCGACGAGGTAGACGAACTGCGCGTACGCCGAGCGGAGCACGGCGCGCCGCGAGATGAGGCCCCCCGCCTGGAACGGCTTGCTGAAGGCCAGGGTGCTGGACTTGGCGATGATCGTCTTGTCGAGGTCGAAGAAGGCCGCGGTCGGGCGGGACATGCCCGCCATCGTAGGGCGGTCGCGGCGGCCCGGTGGGCGTCCACAGGAAGCCGTCGGGTGCTGTTCTCCACACCCCTCGCACGTCGTGGTCGCGGCCGGCGGCGGTGCGGGGGACGGTCGGGCCATGCAGTCCCTCCTGGTCACCGCCGACCCCGTGCTCGTCGACGACGTGCGCCGCCTCGCCGCGGCGGCGGGGGTGGAGGTCGCGGTGGCGGCGGACCCGGCCGCCGCGCTGCGCCGCTGGACGGGCTCCCCGCTCGTGCTGGTCGGCGCCGACCTCGCGCCGGAGCTGGCCCACCTCGGCCCGGCCCGCCGCCCGGGGGTGCACGTCGTCGCCTGGGGGACGGCCCCCGAGCAGCTCTACCGCGACGCCGTCGCCCTCGGCGCCGAGACGGTGGCCGAGCTTCCCGGGCAGGAGAGCACCCTCACCGGGACCCTCGCCGACCTCGGCGAGGGTGGGCTGACCTCCGGCGTCGTCCTCGCGGTGGTCGGCGGGTCGGGCGGCGCCGGCGCCACGACGTTCGCCTGTGCGCTCGGGCAGGTCGCCGCGGGCCGCGGCCGGACGGTCGTGGTCGACGCCGACCCCCTCGGCCCGGGCGTCGACCGGGTGCTCGGGCTCGAGGACCGGGAGGGCTACCGGTGGGACGCCCTGTGCCGGACCACGGGTCGGCTCGGCGGCCGGTCGCTGCGCGAGGCGCTTCCCCGCCGCCACGACCTCGGCGTCCTCGGGTGGCACGCCGGTGCCACGGAGCCGCTGCAGCCGACCGCGGTGCGCGAGGTGCTCGCGGCGGCCCGGCGCGGCCACGACACGGTCGTCGTCGACCTGCCCCGCTCGCCGGGGCCCGCGGTCGACGAGGTGGTCGCCCGCTGCGACCAGCTGCTGGTGGTCGTCCGGCCGACCGTCGCCGGTGTCTCGTCGGCTGCCCGGCTGTGCGCCCGCCTCGAGGACCGCGAGCGCGTGCGGCTGGTCGTCCGGGGCCGTGGGGTCGACCCCGTGGAGGTGGCGCGCGTGTGCGGGGCTCCCGTGGTGGCCGCGATGCCGGACCAGCGCGGCCTGCCCGAGGTCGTGGACCTGGGTCTGGGACCGGTGCGGTCGCCTCGCTCGCACCTCGGTCGGGCCGCCCAGGCCGTGCTCGCGCGGGCCGGCGTCCTCGGGGCAGCGGCATGAGCAGCGGCATGGGCAGCGCCACGACGCCGTCGGTCGCGCCCGAGGTGGTGGAGGCGGTCCGCGAGCGGCTGGCCCGCACGCCCGGCGAGCTGACGCCGCACCGGGTGGCCGAGGCGCTGCGGGACGCGGGACGCCCGGTCGGCGACGCGACGGTCCTCGCCGTGCACGACGCCCTGCGCCGCGACGTGCTGGGCGCGGGACCGCTCGAGCCGCTGCTGCGGCTGCCGGGGGTCACCGACGTCCTCGTCAACGGGCCGGACGCCGTCTACGTCGACCGCGGTGCGGGTCTGGAGCGCACCGACGTGCGCTTCCCCGACGACGCCGCCGTCCGCAGGTTGGCGCAGCGTCTGGCCGGCGTGGGGGGACGCCGGCTCGACGACGCCGTGCCGCACGTCGACCTGAGGCTCGGCGACGGCACCCGGCTGCACGCCGTCCTGGCCCCGGTGGCACGGCCGGGGACGGCGATCTCCCTCCGGGTGCCGCCCACCCGGAGCTTCACGCTCGAGGAGCTGGTCGCGGCGGGCACCCTGACGCCGGAGACCGGCCGGCTGGTGCGGGCCGTCGTCGAGACGAGGCTGGCCTTCCTCGTGACCGGCGGCACGGGGACGGGCAAGACCACCCTGCTCGCGGCCCTGCTGTCCCTGGTCGACCGGCGGGAGCGCCTGGTCCTCGTCGAGGACTCCTCCGAGCTCCGTCCGGACCACCCGCACGTCGTGGGCCTCGAGGCGAGGCCGGCGAACCTGGAGGGCGCCGGGGCGCTCGACGTCCGGACCCTCGTTCGCCAGGCGCTGCGGATGCGACCGGACCGGATCGTCGTCGGGGAGGTGCGCGGCGGCGAGGTCGTCGACCTGCTCGCCGCCCTCAACACCGGGCACGAGGGTGGCTGCGGCACCCTGCACGCCAACTCGGCGGTCGACGTCGCAGCACGGGTCGAGGCACTGGCCCTGGCAGCCGGGCTCGGGCGGGAGGCCGCGCACAGCCAGCTGGCGTCGGCGGTCGACGTGGTGCTCCACCTCGGCCGCCCACGTGACGGCCGGCGGCGGATGGTGCAGGTGGCCGTGCCGACGCGCCGGCCGGACGGCACGGTGGCGATGGTCGCGGCGGTGGAGGTCGGCGCGGACGGCGTGCCGCGACCGGGGCCGGGGGCCGAGCGGCTGGAGGAGCTGCTGGCCCGCGGGGCGCCGTGACGGCGGGCTCGGTGGCCGCCGTGGCCGCGGCCCTTGCGGTGGCGCTCGGGTGGCCGCCCCCCCCGCCGCCCGTGGCTCCGGGTGGAGGTAACCGTGATCCTGCCCGGAGCGCCGAGCC
>NZ_JBNCOG010000025.1:0-51862 GCF_051280745.1 Nocardioides ureilyticus
GCGCGCGCCCGACGGCGGGCGCGGGTGGTGCGCGGCAGCCGAGCGCTGGGCGCGGTGAGCGTCTTCGCCGCCCTCGCGGTGCTCGTGCCGCTGGCCCCGGGGTGGGTGGAGCAGCAGCGGCCCGGAGGCGTGGGGGACGCCCTGGACGTCGTGGAGGTCTCGACGGAGTGCCGGCCGCGGACCGCCAGCGGGCTCAACCACGGCGACTTCCTCCTCGGTGAGGCCGCCTGGGCCCGGTTCTGCGGCGTGGGCCGGTACTACCCCGTCGACATCGGGTCGGCGCTGGTGCCCGACGTGGCGCTCACCGAGGGCGCCGCCAGCCTGGTCCGCGGCTGGCAGGAGATCCGTCCACGCAGCGGGCCGTGCCGCACGACGCCGTCGGCGACCAAGTTCTCGGTGCAGGTCGGCTTCGACGACGGCACCGTGACCGAGCTGTACGGCGAGACCTCGGCCTGCCCGGCGTTCGTCCGCCGCAGCCCCGGCTACCGCGTGGTGCCCGGCGGCCAGGTCTACCGCGAGCTGATGAGCGCCATCGCCGCCCAGGAGTCGGGCGCCCCCACCGGCCCGACGACCGGGCTCACCTGCCCCACGGACCCGCCGGGCGTCACCGGACCGCGGGCCCGCAGGCTGGAGACCGACCTGGTGGTGACCGGCGTCGCGGCCGCCGTGCTGTGCAGCTACGACCCGGCGTACGGCGCCGCGCCGGTGCAGGCCGAGCTCCGCCCCGCCGAGGGCGAACGGGTGCGCGTGCTGGCCCTGGGCGCCTTCGACCCCGAGCCGCCGGCCTGCACCGGCGACCCGTTGGCCCGGTCCTACGTCGCCCTGCTGGCGGGCCACGACGGGGCGACCCACGCGGTGACCCTCGACGGGACCCGGTGCGGCGCCCTGGCGATCGACGGCGAGCGCCTCGGCACGTCACCGGCACTGACGACGGCACTCGCCCGGCTCGCCGCGTCGGCCGGCACGGCGGCCGGAACTGTTACCGAACGCTGACCGCGCCGTGGACGTCGTGTTGCCGAGCCGCCCGTAGCGTTTCACTCATCGGCAGGGCAACCTGCCGGGCACGAGGAAACGTCGTGGGAGCCGCCGGGGGGATGGCTCGCACGCGGCGCCGGGGGGCGCCGAGGAACCTCGAGCTTGCCAGGACCCGTCCGGCCCCGTTGGGGGAGAGCCGGACGGGTCCTTGCCATGTCCGGATCCTGCCGGTCAGCCGCGCTTGCGGGTGAGGAACGCCTGCATCGCCTGGCGGGCCTCCTCCGAACCGAACAGCCGCGCGCTCTGCGCTGCGACGTCGTCACCCAGCCGGTCGATCCGCTCGAGGAGGTCCCGGGCCAGCAGCGCCTTCGTCTCCCGCAGGCCCTGGGCCGCGCCGGTCGCCAGCGACGCGCACACGCGGGCGACCTCGGCGTCCAGCGCGTCCGCGGCCACGGCCCGGGTGACCAGGCCCATCCGCTCGGCCTCGGCCGCCGTGAACGTCTCCCCCGTCAGGAACGTGTACGCCGCGGCGCGCGACGTCAGCCGCGGCAGCACCGTCAGCGAGATGACCGCCGGGGCCAGGCCGAGCTTGACCTCGGTCAGCGCGAAGGTCGCCTCCTCGGCCGCCACCACCACGTCGGCGGCCGCGACCAGCCCGATGCCGCCGGCGCGCACCGCCCCCTGCAGCCGCAGCACCACCGGCTTGCTCGAGGCGACCACGAGCCGCTGCAGGCGCACGATGGCGCGCGGGGCGTCCTCGGAGCCGGCCGCCGACGCCTCGGAGAGGTCGGCGCCGGAGCAGAACACGGTGCCCTCGGCGCGGAGCAGGACGACCTTCGCGGCCGGGTCCGCCTCCGCCCGCTCGAGGCAGTCGCCGAGCTCGGTGACCAGCTGGGCCGAGAGCGCGTTGCGGTTGTGCGGCGAGTCCAGGGTGATGGTCGCGACCTCGTCGGCGACCGCGTAGTGCACCAGGGTGTCGGGCGGGGTGTCGGGCATGGCCGTCATCCTGCCGCGTCCGGCCGCTCCGGGCTCCAGGACCCACCGTGACCGGGTTGCCCTCGACAGCCGCAGGGTCAGCCGACGGTGACCAGCAGCTCCTGGATGCCGCTGGAGCCCTCGGGGAACGGCTCGGCGCGGACGGCCTGCTGGACGTCGCCCTGCTTGTCGACGACGCGCGTGGCGATCCGGTGCTGGCCGGGCGTGGCGTCCCACATGAAGTACCACTGGCGCCAGTAGTCCTCGTCGACGCCGGGGCCGAGCTCGGCGTCCATCCAGGGACCGCCGTCGATGCGCACCTGCACGCCCGAGACGCCGCCGTCCGCCTGCGCCCAGGCGACCCCGCCGACGACCTGCTCCCCCGCCTCCAGCTCGGCGAGCGCGCGGGGGGTGTCGATCCGGCTGGACATCTTGATCGGGGCGTCGGTGGCCCAGCCGCGCTCGGTCCAGTAGGCCTCCTCGGCCTCGTACGTCGTGAGGGTCATCCGGCTCAACCACTTGGTGGCGCTGATGAACCCGTAGAGGCCGGGCACGACCATCCGCGCCGGGAACCCGTGCTCGCGCGGCAGCGGCTCGCCGTTCATCCCGACCGCCACCAGCGCGTCCCGCCCGTCGGTGGCGAGCGCGAGCGGGGTGCTGATGGTCATCCCGTCGACGTCGCGGGAGAGGATCTGGTTCGCGCGGTTGCCCACACCGGCGCGGGCGAGCAGGTCCACCAGCGGCACGCCGAGCCAGCGGGCGCCGCCGACGTACTGGCCGCCGACGCTGTTCGAGACGCAGGTGAGCGTGATGTCCCGCTCCACCAGCGGCATCTCGAGCAGCTCGTCGAAGGTGAACGACACCTCCTGGTCGACGTCGCCGTCGATGGTCAGCGTCCAGCCGTCGACGTCGACGACCGGGACCTGCAGGCGGGTGTCGACGCGGTAGAACTCGCTGTTGGGCGTCCGGAGCCGGCTGATGCCGGGGAAGCGGTCCTCGAGGCCGTCGGGGAACGGCGGCAGCGGGTCGGCCGCGGCCGGGAGCGTGACGTCGGCCGGCCGGGACCGGTAGGCGCCGATCCACCGGCCCGCCGCCCCCATGACGGCCGCGGCGCCGGCGAGCACGCCGAGGCCGACGATGACGCCACGACGGCTGGCGCCGTCGCCTCCCTCCGCGGCAGCGGCGTGGGTGCGGCCGCCCCCGGCCCGGTGGAGCCGGCTCGCCAGCCACCACAGGGCGGCGATGCCCACGGCCGCGGCGACCAGGCTCGGCACCACCGCGCTGATGCCGGAGGAGTCGTCGGCCAGGGCCAGCCCCGCCGGGATCGCCACGAGGACGGCGAGGAGCGCGGCGCCGTACGCGAACCGGCGCCGGGCGAGGAGCCCGCCGACGGCCGCGAGGAGGACCACGCCTGCCAGCACGGAGCCGACGAGGATCGGCTTGTCGGCGGTGCCGAACTGCTGGATCGCCCACTCCTTCACCGGCGTCGGCGTCAGGTCGATGACCTGCGACCCCACGACCAGCACGGGTGAGGTGGCGGGGTCGAGCAGGGCGGCGACCAGGTGGCCGGCGGCGACGCCGGTGAGGGTCGCGACGATTCCGGCCAGGGCGGCGAGCAGCTTGTTCACAGAGGGGGTTCGGAGCGGACGGCCATTCGGACGGGCCGGCCCCCGCACCGGCCTCCCGTGAGCCACGTCACCAGGTCGACCCAATCCGCTCGGCCGTCGGGACCGAACACCTCTCGACACAGCGGCCGGCACCGGCAGCCCCGGAACCGCCGCTGGCACTCCCCCGGACACGACCAACAGCAACAGCGACAGAGAGGCACCACCATGAAGCTCCAGACCCTGCGCCGCACCGGCGTCGCCGCCGCCGCCATCTCCCTCTCCCTGGGCCTCGCCGCCTGCAGCGAGGAGGAGCCGGAGACCGCCAGCGAGTCCAGCAGCGAGATGACCGAGTCGGAGATGGGCGAGTCGGAGATGACCGACACCGAGACCGACGCCGCCATGGAGGGTGCCGCCGCGCAGACCTTCGGCGAGGCGTGCTCGGCCGTGCCGACCAGCGGCCCGGGCTCCTTCGACGGCATGGTCCAGGACCCGGTCGCCACCGCGGCCTCCAACAACCCGCTGCTCGAGACGCTCGTGACCGCGGTGGGCGAGGTCGACGGCCTCGCCGACACGCTGAACTCCGCCGAGGCCCTCACCGTCTTCGCGCCGACCAACGACGCGTTCGGCAAGATCCCCGAGGCGGACCTGCAGGCCGTCCTCCAGGACCAGGAGATGCTCGGCGCGATCCTCTCCCACCACGTGGTGCCCGAGCAGCTCGGCCCCGACGAGGTCGTCGGCGAGCAGGAGACCCTCAACGGCGACACGATCACCGTCGAGGGCGACACCTCGGGCATGACCGTCGGCGACGCCACCGTCCTGTGCGGCAACATCCCCACGGCCAACGCGACGGTGTACGTCATCGACACCGTCTTGATGCCGTAAGCCCGACTACTCCCCGAACAGCTGAGGACGCACACGACAGGATGGACGGGTGGACCCCTTGAAGCCCGTGGCCGCGGGCACTCCCTCTCCCGGGGGAGTGCCCGCGGCGCCCGACCTGGCCGACCTGCTGCGGTCGGCCGGGCGCGGAGACGAGCAGGCCTTCGCGCAGCTGTACGACGCCACGTGCTCACGGGTCCTCGGGCTCGCGATCCGCGTGGTCCGTGACCCGGCCCAGGCCGAGGAGGTCCTCCAGGAGGCGTTCCTCGAGATCTGGCGCACCGCCGGCCGGTTCGACCCCGACCGGGGCAGCCCGATCGCCTGGCTCCTCACCATCGTGCACCGCAAGGCCGTCGACCGGGTCCGCTCGGCCGAGGCTGCCACGCGACGCGACCAGAACTACCATCACCAGAACCAGCCGGTGGACCACGACGCGACGGCGGAGGCCGCCCACGCGTCGCTCGAGGCCCGCCGGGTCCGCACCGCACTCGGCAGCCTCACGCCCGTGCAGCGCGAGGCCCTGGAGCTGGCGTACTTCGGGGGCTACACCCACACGGAGGTGGCCACCATGCTCGACCTACCGGTCGGCACCGCCAAGACGCGCATCCGCGACGGCTTGATCAGACTACGAGACACGATGGGAGTAGGAGGCTGACATGAGCGACGACATCCATGCCCTGTCCGGCGCCTACGCCGTCGACGCCCTGGACGACGCCGAGCGGGCCCAGTTCGAGCGCCACCTGGCCGGCTGCGACATCTGCCAGGAGGAGGTCGACAGCCTCCGCGAGGCATCGGCCCTGCTGGCCGAGACGACGATGGTCACCCCCCGGCCGGAGCTGCGCAACCGCGTGCTCACAGAGATCCGCACCGTCCGGCCCCTGCCGCCGCTCGGCCGCGGGCCGGTCGCCGAGGACACCCCGGAGGCCGAGGACTCCGAAGGCTCCTCCTCCGAGGACTCCTCCGACGACTCCGAGGACTCCGAGGCCACCGCGACGACGACCGACCTCGGTGCCCGCAGGGCCGCCCGCGCCGGGCGGGTCCGCCGGTTCCCGGCTCTGCTCGCCGCCGCCGCGGCCGTCGTCGCCGTGGGCGTCGGCAGCGCCGTGGTGCTCGAGCCCTGGCAGGACAACACCTCGACCCCCGCGCCGTCGGCCGTCGACCGGATCCAGGCCGCCGAGGACGCTCAGGTCTTCCGGCACACCTTCGAGGACGGCTCGAAGGCGGTCCTCTACCGCTCCGCGTCGCTCAACGAAGCGGTGCTGGTCACCGAAGACATGGCCTCCGCGCCGGACGGCAAGGTCTACCAGGCCTGGCTGCAGCACGACGAGACCATGGTCTCGGCCGGGCTGATGCCCGAGGGGCCGGACAACACCGTGCCCCTCCAGGGCCAGCCGGCGACCGCGGACGGCTTCGGGATCACGGTGGAGCCGGCTGGCGGCTCGGTCGTCCCGTCCCCGCCCACGGTCCTCTACATCCCGTTCGAGAAGGCCTGAGCCCTAGGCTGCACGGGTGAGCACCCACGAGCGCGAGCCGGCCGACCAGCACCTCGGTGAGGAGCTGGTCCGGCTGGCTTCGGCCGACAACTTCCGCGACCTCGCCGGGAGCGGCGAGGGCCACCCCACCGCGGACGGCGGACGGGTCCGCAGGGGCGTCCTCTTCCGCTCCAACGAGCTCCAGCTCACCGACGCCGACGCCCACGCGCTCGGCTCGCTCGGCATCACGGCGGTCTACGACCTCCGCGGCGACCACGAGGTGGAGGCCCACCCCGACGTGCCCGTCCCCGGCGCGGCCTGGCACCACGTCCCGGTCGGGGGCATCCCGATGGACGAGGTCTCCGGCCTGAGCTCCCGCGAGGCCGCGCTCGCCGCCATGCACGGGGTCTACCGGGCGTTCGTGGAGCACCCCGCGGCCCGCGCGTCGTTCGGCGAGCTGCTGACGCGGATGGCAGGGACCGACGGCGCCCAGCTCTTCCACTGCACCGCCGGCAAGGACCGCACCGGGTGGGCGGCCGCCGTCCTGCTCGGCCTGCTCGGCGTCCCGGACGACGTCGTCCTCGAGGACTACCTGCTCACCAACACCTTCTCCACCGCCACCCGCGAGAAGTACCTCGCCCTCATCGCCGAGCACCTCGGCCCCGACAAGGTCGCCGTCTACGAGGCCGTCATGGTCGCCGACGAGGCTTACCTCCGCACCGCCCGGGCGGCCGTCGAGGCGTCGTACGGCGACCTCCGCACGTACGTCGTCGACGGCCTCGGCGTCGGCCCGAGCGACCTCGAGCGCCTGCTCGCCCGGCTACGCGCCTGACCCCGGCGAGCCCGCCGACCGGGTGACCCGGGGCAGGCGCACCGACCGCCGCCGCTTGCGCGAGAGCCGCCGGCTGGGCCAGGCGCTGACCGGCCCCACCAGGCGGAGCATGCCGGGCACCACCAGGGAGCGCACCACCAGGACGTCGACCATGATCCCGACCGCCATCGCGAAGGCGAGCTCGCGGAAGGGCACCAGCGGCACGACGAACAGCAGGCCGAAGCTGGCCGCGAGGGCCAGCCCGGCGGCCGACATCGCCCGCACGGTGCTGGGCATGGTCGTCACGATCGCCTCCGTCAGCGGCGCGTCGGCGGCCGCCTCCCAGACGTTGCCGACCGTGAAGATGTTGTAGTCCGACCCGAACGCCAGGAGCAGCACCGCGGCCGCGAAGGGGACGTAGAAGGTCAGGCCCGCGCCGGGGTAGAGGTGGCCGAAGACGAGCATGGTCAGCCCGAGCGAGGCGCCCAGGGACAGCATGCTGCCGACCAGCAGGTAGACCGCCGCCACCACCGCGCGCAGGAAGACGACGAGCATCAGCAGGTTCGCGACCAGCGCCGCGACGGCGATCCGCACCAGGTCGTCGGTGGTCTGCTGGACGACGACCGCCGCCGTGGCGGTGTCACCGGCGAGGCCCGCGGTGTCGACCTCCAGCCCCGCACGCGCAATCAGCTCGTCGAGCCGGTCCTCGAGGCGGTCCACGGTCTGGATGGCGGTCGCGCCGAGCGCCGGGTCCTCGAGCACGACGAGGTACCGCGCCGCCGTGCCGTCCTCGGTGACGAGCACGCTGCGCTCCAGCCGGCGCTCGACGTCTCCGGCACCCAGCACGCCGGCCACCCCGGGCTGCTGCTCGACGAGGTCGCCGAGCCGGTCCAGCGCGGGTCGCTGGTCGCCGAGGCCCTCGCCCTCGAGGAGCACGGTGGTGGGCGACAGGATGCCCGGCGCGAAGCCGGCCCGGGCGGCGTCGGCCGCCTGCCGCACACCGCTGTCCTCGGGCAGCGAGCCGACGAAGGAGACACCCAGGCCGAGCCCGGTCAGCGGCAGCGCCGCGAGGGCGAGCGCGCCGGTGCAGGCGGCCACCACGAGCCCGGCACGCCTCCGGGAGGCGACCAGCCAACGTGACAACCGCCCGGTGAGCGTCCGGTCGACGCCCTGCCGACGCGGGCGCGGCCGGGAGGGCCAGAACGTCCACCGCCCCAGCACCGCCATCAGCGCCGGCACCAGCGTCATCGCGACGACCAGCCCCACCAGGACGGTGAAGACCAGCGCCGGACCGAGGGCACGGAAGAACAGCGACTGGGCGACGAGGAGGGCCCCGGTGCCGGCGGCGACCGCCAAGCCCGCGACGGCGACGATCGGCCCGTACCGGGCGGTCGCCGCCTCGGCCGCGGCGAGCCGGTCGGCGCCGTGCTCGAGCTCGCGGCGCATCGCGGTGAGGAAGAAGATGACGTAGTCGGTCACCACGCCGAGCAGCAGGGCGACGACCACCGGCTCCAGCTCGCTGGGCACGCTGAGGCCCACCACGTCGGCCAGCGTGCCGGACAGGCGGAGGGTCATGACGTAGGCGGCGCCGGCGCTGATCACCGCCACGACGGGAGCGACCACCGACCGGAGCGCGACCCCGACGATCGCCACGATGGCCAGGAGGGTGAGCAGCTCGACCAGCGGGAGGTGCTCACGGATCAGCGCACCCTGCGCCGACCGCGCCGGCACCGAGCCGGTCACGCCCACGACGTCGTCGCGCTCGGAGAGGAAGCGGTCGGCGTACCGCTCCGCCACCCGGGTCTGGTACCCGAAGGAGACCTCCGGGCCGAAGAACAGGTAGCTGATCGACGTGGTGTCGCGCTCCGCGGAGCCCGGGAAGACGCCGAAGGCGTTGGTGATCGGCAGCGCGCCCTCGAGGCGCCCGAGACCCGGGTACTCATTCCGGGTGGCGGCGAGCGCCGCCGTCGCGGTCCGGCCCTGGTCGTAGGGCGTGAGCCCCTCGGGATTGCGCTGCACCAGGGCGGTCCGGGCGCTGAGGGGGAAGCCGAAGAGCTCCACGCTGCGGAGCTCGGTGCGCACCGCGGCGGTGTCCGTGGGCACCAGCCCCGCCAGGTCGCTGCCGCCGTCTCCCTCGGAGAGGCTCGGGAGCAGGGTGGTCGAGACGAGCACGGCCGCGGCCCAGGCGAGGACCACCCACCAACGGGCCTTCACCAGCCAGCGGGCGTAGACGCCCGCCGCGCGCCCGGGGCGCGCACCCGGTGGGGCGGACGCCGGTTCGGGCGCGAGTGGCTCAGGCACCGGACCGCGGCTCGTCGCCGGGCTGCCGCGGTGTCGGCACCGACGAGCGGTCCTCGCGGCGGCGGGAGAGCCGGAGGGGGCCGTAGAGCCCGACGATCGGCGTCGTGGGGATCAGCGCGATGGCGAGCCCCAACAGGATGGCCAGCTGGCGGAGCTGGCCCTTGACCACCTGGCCCCGCTCGCGGATCGAGTCGGCGGTCGTCACGGTCTCGCGGCCCAGCTCGGCCGGTCGGTCGCCGACGACCGGGACGTCATCGAGCGACTGCAGTGCCTGGCCGGCCGACCCGATCGCCTCACCGGAGGCGGTGACGGTGTCGCCGAGCTCGGCGAGCTGCCAGATCGTGAAGCCGGTCCACCCGCCGATCACCAGCCACAGCACCGTCCACGCGACGACGCCTGCGTCCATGAGCCGTAGGGTGGCCGGGTCGGCCGCGCGTATCGACGGGCTCACGCCATCACCCCGGACGCCGGTCGGGAACCGGAGGACAAGTCCATGACATCCAGCACCGACGGCACGGGGGGAAACCCGCCCGAGACCCCCGGCGGGACGCCTCCCGGGACCGCACCGCAGCCGGCCCGCCCGTCCCGCTGGTACGTCGCGGCGCCGGCCGTCGCCCTGGTGGTCGGCCTGGTCCTCGGCGGGCTGCTCGTCGGCGTGGCCGGGGGCGGCGGGCTCGACGACCTCGGCGGCGACGGCACGGGGGCGACCGAGGCACCGGAGTCCGCGGGCGTCGCCTCCAGCGACCCCGAGGACGAGGAGCCGGGGACCGCGGTCGTGGTGCCGGACACCTGCGTGGAGGCCGCCGACTCGGCGCAGCGGGTGGTGGACGCGCTGCGGCGAGGCATCAGTGCCATCCGGGAGCTGCGGGCCCAGGAGGTGATCGACCTCCTCGACGAGCTCGAGGACATCGACGCCCGCGTGCGGGACCAGGTCGACGCCTGCCGCGAGGTGGAGGTCACCGACTCCGCTCTCGAGACGACGCCGGCCACGCCGTCCACGCCGTCCACGCCTGCCACGCCGGAGCCCTCCACGGACTGACCGGCGCCGGCACCGGGTCCCTCCCAGCTCGTTCGCATGTCGCTCTCCGTCCGTCCCGGGGCCTGTCGTGTACCCGCTGGACGCCGGAGGATGCGCCGTCCGGGCCGTCGGTTGGCCGTCGTGGACGCCGGGTACCGGCGGGGTCCGCCCGACGCCCCACCCGACGCCCACCCGGAGGAGAGCCGACGTGGCCCTGTCCTACCCCACCCAGCCCGGCGACATCGACCACCTGATCGCCGACGACCACGCGATCGTCGAGCGCCAGTTCCAGCACCTCGAGGCCGGCCGGGGCAACCGCAGGGTCCTCGTCGACCAGGTCTCCTTCGAGCTGGCGCTGCACGCCTTCGCCGAGGAGACCGTGATCTACCCCGTCTGGCCCGAGGTCGGCATGGAGGACGAGCACGACGACGCCGAGCACGAGCACCAGGAGATCAAGGAGCTGCTGGTCGTCCTCGGCCGGCACGAGCCGGGCGAGGACGACTTCGAGGAGGCGCTGAGCCGGCTGGTCGAGCTGGTCCGCCACCACGTCCACGACGAGGAGGACGAGGAGCTGCCGGAGTTCCGCCGCAAGGCCGGCGCCGAGCGGATGGCGCAGTACGGCCGCGAGTTCCTCGCCGCGAAGCGGCAGGCCCCGACCCGGCCGCACCCCGACGCCCCGAGCGAGGGGCTCGCCGAGCGGCTCGCCGGCATGCTGGCCAAGCCGCTGGACCACGTGCGCGACGTCCTCTCGGGCAAGCAGAAGGAGATGGCGACCGACGCCTCCGGCCTGCTCGACCCCGAGGCCCAGGCGATCGTCGACGCGCACTCCTCGATGGGGCCGCTGCCGTTCGAGATCCTCGAGCCCGACCAGGCACGCAAGCAGCCCGGCCCCGACGACGCGGTGAAGAAGGTGATGGCCGACCGAGGACTCGAGGGACCGGAGCCGGTCGCCCACGTCGAGGACCGGATGATCCCGGACGGCGCCGATGGCGAGCAGCGGCTGCGGATCTACACCCCTGAGGCCGGCGGGCCAGGGCCGCGCCCGGTGATCATGTGGATCCACGGCGGCGGCTGGGTGCTCTTCGACATCGACACCTACGACGCCTCCTGCCGCGGCCTCGCGAACAAGACAGGCGCGATCGTGGTCTCCCCCGACTACCGGCGCGCCCCCGAGGCGGTCTTCCCGGCCGCCCACGACGACGTGCTCGCGGCGTACCGCTGGACCGTGGCGAACGCCGCCTCCTTCGGTGGCGACCCGGCGCGCATCGGCATCGGCGGCGAGTCGGTCGGCGGGAACATGGCGCCGGCGACGTGCCTGCAGCTGGCCGACGCGGGCGAGCCGCTGCCGGTCGCCCAGGTGTGCGTCTACCCCCTGACCACCCCCGAGCAGCACGGCGACTCGATGGAGGACGCCGCCGACGCGCGCCCGCTGAACCGGGCGCTGCTGTCCTGGATGGCGATGCACGCCTTCGAGGGGCGGCCGGACGCGGCGGACGACCCGCGGATCGACCTGCTCGGGCTCCCCGCCGAACGGCTGGCGCTGCTCCCTCCGACGATGGTCGTCACCGCGGAGCGCGACGTGCTGCGGAGCCAGGGGCAGGACTTCGCCCGCCGGCTCGAGGACGCCGGCGTGGCGACGACGGCACGCCACTACGACGGGGTGATGCACGAGTTCTTCGGCGCCGCCGCGGTGCTGGAGAAGGCCGAGGACGCCCAGCGCGCGGCGGCCCGGCACTTCACCGAGGCGTTCGGGACGGCCGCGCCGCTCAGCCCTGCGCCACCCACGGCGTGAACTAGCCTCACATGCCGGGCAGGGTCGGCACCAGGCCGCGGACCACGTCGTACGTCGCCCGGTCGGCGGCCGCCACGAGGCCCGCGGGCGCCGGTGCCTGCGGCCGGTACGGCTCGCCGCGGAACGTACCGACGAACCCACCGGCCTCGGTGAGCAGGAGCGACCCGGGCGCGTGGTCCCACGGCTTGGTCTTCTTGTAGAGCGCGTAGTCCGCGGCGCCCTCGCCGATGCACGGGTAGTCCATCCCGCAGCAGGTCCAGGTGAGCTCCAGGGTCCGCAGCGTCCCGAGCGCCCGCCCGATCCAGCCGCGCCGGGACGTGATCCCGCGCAGGCCGTCGCCGACCGGCGGCCGGGTCAGCCGCTCGCCGTTGCACCACGCACCCGCACCCCGCTCGGCGACGTAGGCGCGCTCGTGCTGCGGCTGCCAGATCCAGCTGCGCACCACCTCGCGACCGCGCAGCTCGGCCACCATCACCGCGTGGTCGGGCGAGCCCTTGACGAAGTTCCGCGTGCCGTCGACGGGGTCCACGGTGAAGGCGTGCTCGGCGTCGCGGAAGCGGGCCTGCAGGCCGGCGTCCGCGGCCTCCGCCTCCTCGCCGAGCACCAGCGCCGCCGGGTACTCCCGCTGGAGCACCTCGGTGATCCGCACCTCCGCCTCGCGGTCGGCCACGGTCACCAGGTCGCCCGGATGGCTCTTGGACGACACGTCGCCCTCGGCCAGGCGGCGGAACCGCGGGGTGATCACGTCGGCTGCGACCTCCTGGAGCAGCCTGAGCACGCTGTCGGTGTCCACCCGCCCACCCTGGCACGGGTCCGGGATCAGAGTCCCAGCGCCTCCGCCGCGCGGCGGCTGAACCGCTTGAGAGCCCGGGCCTGCCGCACGGTCAGGTCACCTTGGCGCCGCTCGACGCCGACCCGGTCCCGGAAGAGGCGGAGGCGCAGCCGCGCGTCGTGGTCGGCCCCCATACCGGCGTACCGGACGATCGCCTGCACCCGCTCGCGCAGCGGCGCGGCGGGGTCCGGGGGCACCTGCAGGCGGGCGACCACGCGGTCGTAGCGGTCGATGACCGCCGCGCCGGCCGAGGGCTCCTCCGCGGCTGCCGGCACACCGGCGACCGGCATCACCGCCAGCGCAGCCACCAGGGCCAGCGCGCCGGCGGCGGCACGAGCTGCTCGGGTCACCGGTCGATCGTCGCACGCCGGCCGGCGGCTCACCGCAGGCCGAGCACCCGGATCGTCCGCGCCGCCATCCGCTGGGCGCCGAGCGCGTTCGGGTGGACGACCACCGGGTTGGTGCCGAGCAGCACCGGCTCCACCCACCGGGTGCCGAGGGGCTGGCAGGCGTCGTGGCCGTCGGACGCCCTGTTGAGGTTGACGTAGGTCGCCCCGGTCCTGCGCGCTGCCCGGCGCACCGCGTCGTTGAGGGTGCGCTGCAGGCTGCGGAGGTACGGCACGTCGCCCTCGGCGACCGGCATCATGTGGAAGCAGCCGCCCTTCTCCGGGAGGATCCACGGGTAGCCGAGGATCGCGACCTCGGCCCGGGGCGCGCGCTTGCGGACGTCGCGCAGCGCTCGGACCAGCGAGGGGTACGTCGTGCCGCGCACCGTGTCCTCGAAGGACGAGCCGTACTGCTGGCGGCAGGGGCTGCCCTGACCGAGGGTGGTGAGCCCGGCGACGCCGCAGCGCAGGATGGCGTTGATGAAGACGCCGCTGTCGTTGCCACCGATGGTCATGGTGACCAGCTCGGTGCGGCGACCCAGGGCGTCCAGCTGCGGCGGGACACCGGGGTACTGCGCCTCGCGGAAGTGGCTGGTCTCCGCCGCTCCGCAGGTGACGTCGGTCAGGTCGGCCCGGATCCGCTTCGCGAGGACGTGCGGGTAGTTGCGGATCGAGCGCAGGCAGGGGAGCGGCGCCTGCGGGTCGGGCGGCAGGACGCCGGACGCGGCGCTGTAGGAGTCCCCCAGCGCGACGTACCGCAGGGGGCCGCTCCACGAGGTCTGCCGGCCGGCCGGCCGTGCCGTCGACGGAGCCATCGACGGGCTCATCGGCTGGGTCACCGGCTGGGTCACCGGCTGGGTCACCGGCTGGGTCACCGGCTGGGTCACCGGCTGGGTCGCCGGCTGGGCCGTGGCGGGCACGAGCGTGGCGGCGACCGCGGTGAGGGCGGTGCAGGCGGTGGCGAGCAGGGCGGCGGGGCGGCGGGGCACGGGCACTCCAGGCTGACGGTTCGCGAGGTCGGTGACGTCCGACCCAGGCTCAACGCGAGCGGACGGCAGGCGTGACGGCCTGTGACGGGTGTCACCGAGCATCATCACCCACCGTCGAGCAGCGCGCACCGCCCGATCGGCCATGCGGCAGGCTGGCGGCATGACCCCGGCGGACGACGAGCTGGCCGAGCGGCTCGCCACCACGATCGAGCGCCTCGGCCTGGTCGGCCACCTCGCGGAGGCGGGGCTGCCCACGCTCGCGCGCGACGAGGAAGGCCGTGCACGGTGGAGCGACCCGGCGACCGGCCGCCCGCTCGACGCCGAGCAGCTGGCCGACCTCGACCGCCTGCTGCGCACGGAGGGCACCGAGCCGGAGCACGCGGTGCCCGTCGCGCTGCTCGTGCTCGCGCGACAGGCCCGGCTGCGCGAGGAGCTGCTCGCCACCCCCTGGTACGACTACGAGGCGCTCGCCGACGTACGGGGCACGTCGGTCAACGCGACCCGGTTCGCCGTGCACAAGGCCGCCTCCGAGCACCGGCTGCTCGTGGTGCCTGCCGACGAGGCCCGCATCGTCCCGGCCTTCCAGCTCGACGAGGACGGTGGGCTGCGGCCGGAGCTCGCCGGCGTGCTGGCCCCGCTCCTCCGCGCCGGGATGGATCCGTGGCGCGCCTGGGCCTGGCTGACCCAGCCGGTCGCCCTCCTCGGCGGGCTGGTGCCCGAGCGAGCCGTGCTCGACGACGCTGCGCTGGTCCGGCACGCCGCCGAGCGCCTCGCCGGGCAGATCAGCTCCCGCTGACCTCGCGGCTCAGATCGACCTGGTCTCGCCCGCCCGGTCGCCGTACGCGTCGACCAGCCGACCCTCGAGCGCAGCGGTGACCCGATCGCGGAGGTCCTCGATCGGCTCCCGGTCGGCGGGCTGCGCGGTCTCGGCGGCCGCGACGATCCGGTCGGCCTGCTCCACGACCGCGGCCCGCTGGCCCTCGTCGCGGGCGGCCACGGCCACGTCGCGGAGCATCCGCAGCAGGGCGACCAGCACGGTCGACTCGCCGGCGCCGTACCGCCGGACCTGGCCGCACGCGAGGTCGAGGTAGTAGCGCAAGTCGCGGTCCGGCACCACCGCGCGACCGCGGCCGGCGTCGTCCTCGTGGACCGTCGGTCCGAGGCGGCACCGGGTCAACCGGACGAGCAGGTCGCTCATGTGGCCGATGGCGTGGGCGGCGGTCACCGGGTCGTTGATGCCGGGTGAGAGCGCCTTGACCGCGATGTCCTCGAGCTGGCGGAAGCCGAAGGCGGAGTCCTGCTCGAGCGTCCGCTCGTAGCCGAAGGTGAGGATGTCGTGCACCGCCGAGGTGACCGCCTCGGCGTCCTCCGGCGGCCCGCCGGTGTCCGCCCAGGCCAGCGCGAGCGGCGTGCCGTGGACGACGTGGTCGCCGGCGCGCACGAGCAGCTGGACGAAGGCCCCGTGGTCGCGTGCCGTCGCCACGAGGCCCTCGACGTCGACCCGGCGGAGGAACCCTCCGCGCTGCGCCGGGAGCACCGCCGGGTCGCCCGCGGGCACGGCGTCCGGCTCGAGGGGCCGGGGGCCCGGGTCGCCGTACGGCGGGTAGTAGGCCTCGATGGCCCGGCCGGCCTCGTCGTGGACGTTCAGCATCATGGTGTCGACGCGCAGCATCCGGACGACGTGGGTGATGAAGCCGAGCAGCGCACAGAGGACGAGCAGGGAGAGCAGGGAGAGCACGAACCCCGCGACGACCGGGACCTCGCCGCCCGAGCGCATCTCCCGCAGCAGGGTCACGGCGAAGGCGAACGTGCCGACGAGGACGGCGAGCACCGCCTTGGTCACCTTGTCCCGGGTGAACTCGCGGAGCAGCCTCGGCGAGAACTGCTGCGAGGCGAGCTGCAGCGCCACGACCGTCACCGAGAAGGTCAGCGTGGCCACCGTGATCACCGAGGCACCGACCACCTGCACCAAGGTGGAGAGGGACTTCGCGTCGCCGGGCCACAGCACCGTGCGCAGCCACCCGTCGGGCGTCGGCACCCGGCTGAGGCCGATCCCCGCGGCGACCGCCACGACGACCGCCACCGCGGGCCAGGTCCACAACGCCGCAGCGAGCGGCCGGCCCCCTTGCGGCCCCCGGTTCCAGCGCGAGCTGTCCATCTGTCCCTCCGTTCCCCAGACCGCCGAGGTCGGAGATACCCCGATCGGCCGCGGCCCACACTCGACCGACCGGTCACCATCCGACGACCACCCGCGACGATCGGACCTGGTCGTCCAGGTCCTCGACCCCGACGTCTCACGCACCTCCCACGCATGGCGTCCCCACCCGAGGGGTAACCGGCCCTCGCGGACCTGGGACGATAGACCGGCCGACGCAGCGAGCTCTCGGAGGGAGGCCGTCGTGAGCGGAGGGTGCACCGTCGAGCAGTCGGCGGACCCAGCGCGGCCCGTGCCGGGCACCGTCGCCGACGTCATGGTCCGGCGGCCGTGGGTGCTGCCGGGGACGGCAACGGTGGGCGAGGCCCGCGGCGCACTGCAGGACGGGCACGTGCACATGGCGCTCCTCGTCGAGGACGGCCGGCTCCGCGGCACGCTGACCCGGTCCGACCTCCCCGCGCCGGCGGCCGACGGTGAGCCTGCGGCGCCGTTCGCCCGGCTCGACGGGCGGATCGTGGCTGCCGACGTGCCGGCCGAGGAGGTACGCCGCGGCATGGTCGAGGCGGGGATCCGCCGGCTGGCGGTCGTCGACGCCGACGGCGGGCTCGTGGGGCTGTTGTGCCTCAAACGCCGGCTCACCGGCTTCTGCAGCGACGACGACGTGACCGAGCGACAGGCCGAACGCCAGGCCGAGCAGGAGCGCGTCCGCGGACGCATGTGACGTCGGCCGGCGGGGAACCGCCGCCGCATGGTCCGTGCTGCGGAGAGCGTCACCAACGGCGTCGAGGTCAGCACCCCCACCGCGGTCGTCCTCGGGCTGGTGTCCACCCTGGCGCTGGTGGCCCTTCACCTGCTGGCCCCGCACATCCGCAAGCTGCCCCTGGTGCCCGAGCACGCTACCGGCTCCTTCGCCGGTGGCCTCGCCGTCTCCTACGTCTTCCTCCACCTGCTGCCCGAGCTGGCCGAGGGCAACGAAGCCCTGCGCGAGGTCTTCGGCGAGACGGCCGAGCGCACGGCCTTGACCGAGGTGGGCATCTTCCTCGTCGCCCTCGGCGGCTTCTCCCTGTTCTACGCCCTCGAGCGGGTGGCGCAGCGCCGCTCGGGGCGCGACCACCACGCGGCGGCCTCCACCGAGGGCCCCGCCCGGCAGCAGACGCCGCCGGCGGCCGTCTTCTGGCTGCACATCGGGGCGTTCGTCCCCTACAACGCCGTCATCACCTACACGCTGCCGCTCACCTATCGCACGGGCGTCGGGTTCGCGGTGCTCTTCACCATCGCCATGGGCCTGCACTTCGTCCTCTCCGACCGCGGGCTGGAGGAGCACTACGGCGACCGCTTCGACCGCTGGACACCGCGGCTGCTGCTCGCGGGCGCACTGGTGGTCGGGTGGGCCCTTGCCGCCCTCCTCGCGCCGACCACGTCGATCACCGTGAGCATCCTGCTGGCGTTCCTGGCCGGCAGCGTGATGCTCAATGTCTTCAAGGAGGAGCTGCCCTCGGCACGCCGGTCCTCGACGACGTGGTTCTTCGTGGGCCTGGGCTTCTACGCGGCGCTGCTCCTCGGCGTGACCGCCCTCGGCGGGGGGTGACGCGCGTCAGCAGCAGCCGGCTGGTTCCTCGGCCCCGCAGCACTGCGGCGCGCCAGCGTCCTCGTCGGCGAAGAACGTCGGGCTGTCGGCCAGCACGGTGTAGACCTCCCAGCGCTCACCACCCGGCGTTCCCTCGACCCAGAACTTGTCCTGCTTGGCGTAGCAGCAGGTGACGCCACGTTCGTCCGTGGAGGCGAGACCGTGCTGGGCGAGCCGGCTCTGCTCCGCGTCGACGGCGTCGAGGTCCGCGACCTCGATGCCGAGGTGGTTGAGGGTGCCGCCGTGGCCGGGATTCTCGAGGAGCACGAGCTTGAGCGGCGGGTCGGTGAGCGCGAAGTTCGCGTACCCCGGACGGGTCTTGGCCGGCTCCGCACCGAAGAGCCGGCGGTAGAAGTCGGTGGCGGCGTCGAGGTCGTCGACGTTGAGGGCGAGCTGGATGCGGGACATGTGGTCCTCCTCGGTTCGTGCAGTGACGTATTCACCGCTGTCGATGGATGAGCCTGGCAGACATATCGGCGATCGTCAATGGATGGGCTAGAGTGGTCGACGTGACGACGACGAACACCGCGCAGGTGGCCGCCGGGCGCCCGCTGCCCGTGCTGGCACAACCCGAGGTCTCGCCCTGCTGCGCGCCGCTCACGGCCGAGGTGCTCGGCGAGGCGCCGGCGGCCGCACTGGCCCGCCGGTTCGCCGCCCTCGGCGACCCCGTGCGACTGCGGCTGGTCTCGCTCCTCGCGACCGCGGAGGGCGGCGTCGTCTGCGCGTGCGACCTCGTGGAGCCGATCGGCAAGAGCCAGCCCACCGTGAGCCACCACCTCAAGGTGCTCGCCGACGCCGGGCTGGTCACCAGCGAGAAGCGCGGGCGCAACGTCTGGTACGGGCTGGTGCCGGCCGCACTCGAGCAGCTGCGCGCCGCGCTCGCCCACCCCTGACGCGCTGGTTCGGCCAGCCGTTGGTGGGAACCGGGCGACATGGCCGATGACGCCGTCGCAGCAGCCTTCGCCGCGACACCGCGGGCCGACTTCCTGCCGGACACGGTGCGAGACCACGCGGCGCACGACGGGCCGCTGGCCATCGGCCACGGCCAGACCAACAGCCAGCCGCGGACGGTCGAGACGATGCTCCGGCTGCTCGAGGTACGCCCCGGTCACCGGGTCCTCGACGTGGGCACCGGCTCCGGCTGGACGACCGCCCTGCTGGCCCACCTCACGGGGCCCGGCGGATCGGTCGTCGGGACGGAGATCGTGCCGGAGCTGGTCGAGATGGGCCGCACCCACCTGGCCCGCTGCGCTCGCCCATGGGCGTCGATCACGCGAGCCGACCCGGAGGTCCCCGGCGACCCCGGCCGGGCGCCGTACGACCGGGTGCTGGTCTCGGCCGGTGCGAGCGAGCTCCCGGAGGCGCTCGTCGCGCAGCTCGCCGACGGCGGCCGGATGGTGATCCCGGTGGCCGGGCAGATGCTGGTCGTGGACCGGCGCGGCGAGGAGGTCGTCGTCCGCCGGGAGGGTCACTACCGGTTCGTCCCGCTGGTGTGATCCGGCCTGATCGCTGCCTCGATGGTGTCGACGGCGCCGGTCCGAGGGTCCCGGTAGACGGCCAGGTCGACCGAGCAGCCGACGTAGAACCCCTGGGTCGTGATGTCGATGACGACCTCCAGCGCCTCACGGCCCTTGCCCGAGGGGCTGAAGGTGACGCCGCACCGGCCCGCCGGGTGCGCCGTGCGCCGTGCGTCCAGGTAGAGCTTCAGGTCCGAAACCTGCGCGCCGGTCGGCGCTTGGGCCAGCGCCTCGGTCACCCGGCTCGGCAGCGGCGCGTACGACGCCGGGTCAGCCGCCTCCTCGGCCGTCAGCGTCCGGGTCTCCCCGTCGAGCACGAACGTGACCGTCGGCGCGAAGATCGGAGCAGGCCCGCGGCCGGTCAGGAAGTCGACGACTCCCCACGCCTCGGAGCGCGCGGCCATGTCGTCCTCGCAGGAGAGCGCGGCGTAGCCCTCGGAGTGCAGGAGGACCACGACGCCGTCGTCGGGGACAGGCGCGGCGGCGGGCGGATCAGTGGCCAGCGCGCGCCCCGGTGGGTCGCACCTCGCCAGCCCCTCCTCCACCACCGTGAGCCCGCCCGCCTCGAGCAGCTCCGCCGCGGACTCGCGCGTGTGCCCGAAGACCTGTGGCACCTGCGTGTAGGGCGTCACGACCGGGACCCGGTCGCCCCGCCCGGCCGGCTCGGGCCCCTGCGAGCGGTCGCTGAGGGCGAGGCCCGAGCCAGCGACGGCCACGACGACCGCCGCCACCGCCGCCAGCTGCCAGGTGCCACGGCGACCGGGGCGGCCCTCGCGGAGCGGGCCGCTGGGCGCCACCTCGATCGACTCGCCCGCCCGATGCATGAGTCGGCGCGCCCAGCCGTCGTGGTCCCCGGCGTGGCACCCGTGGTGGTCGGCGTGGCGATCGGCGTCTGGCTCGGTCATCGAATGCTCCGCAGTGACTGGTCGGCGGCGAGCGCTGCGAGGGCGCGCGCCGTGCGGGACTTGACGGTGCCGGCGGGGAGCCCGAGGGCGGAGGCCGTGTCCGCCTCGGAGAGGTCGGCCCAGTAGCGCAGGACCAGCACCTCGCGGTGCTCCACGGACATCCCCGCCAGCGCGGCGCGCACCGTGGCACCGCCGGCGAGGTCGGCGTCGGGCAGCGCCGGCTCGGGCAGCTCGTCGGTGGGGACCTCGCCGTGCCAGCGGCGCGCACGGGCGTCACGCCAGGTGTTGACGAGGATGCGGTGCACGTACGCCTCCGGCCGGTCGGCTCGCTGGACCTTCCGCCAGGACCGGTAGCACTTGAGCAGCGCCGTCTGCACGAGGTCCTCGGCATCGACGATCGGGCAGCCGAGCAGCACCGCGGCGCGCACGAGCGCGACGCGGCGCGCTGCGACGTACTCGTCGAAGTCCAAGGCTGGGTCCTCTCGGCCGGTCCTGACCGTACGACCGGTGAGGCCCCTCGTTCGGTTCCCGGTGGCACCGCGAAGGCGGCGTGCAGGACCGTCATGGCTTACCTTCCGAGCGTGAGCGCCCAAGCCCCCACCGCCGTGATCCTCGTCCGTGCCGAGCGGTTCGTGCCGAACCCGGCCACCGCCGCGGACAACGCGTTCCAGCGCGACGTCCCGGCCGGCCAGTCCGAGGAAGCGACGTCGGTCAAGGCTCTCGCCGAGATGGACGCGCTCGCGCAGGCCCTGCGGGACGCCGGGGTCCGGGTCCACGTCTTCGAGGACGCCGACCACACCCGTCCGGACAGCGTCTTCCCGAACAACTGGCTCTCCACCCACTCAGGTGGCTACGTGGCCGTCTACCCGATGTACGCCTCGAACCGGCGGCACGAGCGGCGGGCCGACGTCCTGGAGATGCTGAAGTCGGAGTACCGGTGCCAGGCGATCGTCGACTACTCCGGCCTGGAGCCGGACGGCATCTTCCTCGAGGGGACCGGCGCGATGGTCCTCGACCACGTGTCGCGGGTCGCGTACATGGCGGTCAGCCACCGCGCCGACTCCCACGTGCTCGAGCGGTTCTGCAGCGACTTCAACTACGAGCCGATGGCCTTCGAGGCCGTGGACTCCAGCGGCGTGCCGGTCTACCACACCAACGTCATCGCCTGCGTCGGCACCGATGTCGCGCTCATCGCGCTCGAGATGATCCCCGACGAGCACCGCCGGGAGCAGATCCGCGAGCGGCTCGCGGTCACCGGCCGGACCGTGGTACCCCTCACCGAGGAGCAGGTGCGGGAGTTCGCCGGCAACGCCGTGGAGCTGTGCGGCCGTACGCCGCAGGGCCGGCGCCGCTACGTCATGGCGATGTCCGGTCGCGCCCGCCGGAGCCTGCGCCCCGACCAGGTCGCGGCGATCGAGGAGTCGTGCGAGATCGTCTCCGTCGACATCCCCACCATCGAGCTCGCCGGCGGCTCGGTGCGCTGCATGATCGCGGGCATCCACCTCGACCGGCGACCCGTCGCGGCCGACGGCGAGCTCAGCGTGGCGGTCTCGGCCATCAACGAGGAGCACCCGACCACCGCCGACGGCCAGGACGTCGCGATGGCAGACGTGGTCGCCTGACCCTGCGGTGAGCCGATGAACACCAATGCCGAGGCTCGGGTCCGCGCGTCCTTCGTCTTCATCGTCGCGCTGCTGCTCGGAGGATGGACGAGCCTCGACCGCCCGCTGCGACCGCCGTGGCGTGGCAGGCCACGACGGCGGCGGAAGCACCGTGGGCCCGCACCACGGGGAGCGCCGCGGTGATGCTCGGCGTCCTCGCCAGCCTGGCCGGAGCGTTCTACTTCGTCACGACCTGGTGAGCAGGCCCCCGAGCCGGTGACGGACGCCGAGCGTCGTCAGCACCGGCGCACGGTCACATCCCGCCCCTCCTGAGCGTCAGCAGGGTGACCAGGAGCCGTGGAAAGGTGGCGCACGTGGACCCGACAGAGGCGTTCGAGGCCGAACGGCCACGCCTGGAGAGGGTGGCGAGCCGAGTGCTCGGGGACCCGACCGAGGCGCAGGACGTGGTGCAGCAGGCATGGTTGCGGCTGCACACCAGCGACGCCGAGGTCCGCGACCTGCCGGCGTGGCTCACGACCGTGACCACCCGGCTCTGCCTCGACCGTCTCCGGTCGCGCACCCCGGTCCCGGTCGAGGACGTCGAGCCGGACGAGGCCGCCGACGACCCGGCCGACGACGTCGCGCTCGCCGACACGGTCGGCCTGGCACTGCACGTCGTGCTGGACCGGCTCTCGCCCCGCGAGCGGGTCGCCTTCGTGCTCCACGACAGCTTCGGCTTCGAGTTCTCCACGATCGCGGGCGTCCTCGACACCAGCCCGACCGCGGCCCGCAAGCTCGCCTCGCGCGCCCGGGCCAAGGTCGCCCAGCCGCACGCGGAGGACCGGGCGGCCGAGTGGGCAGTGGTGGACGCCTTCATGGCAGCCGCGCGCAACGGCGAGTTCGACCGCCTGCTGCAGCTGCTCGCGCCGGATGCGGTCGTCCGCGCGGACGACGCCGCCGTGCAGGTGGGGACCCCGTCGAGGATGGACGGGCGCGGCGAGGTCGCTGCCTTCTTCAACGGCAGCGCCACCGCCGCACTCCCCGTCTTCGTCGGCGACCGGCCGGGGGCCGCGTGGTTCCACCTCGGCGCCGCCAAGGTGGTCTTCGACTTCACCGTCGCCGACGGCCTCGTCCGGGCCATCACCTTCCGCGCGGCGCCCGAGGTCCTCGCCCAGGTGGTGCGCCGCGACGGCGGCCAGGCGCGCGAGCAGGCGCGCGGAAGCTCGCCACGCTGACGCGGTCACATCCGCGCCGCTCCGTCCGTCAACAGACCAGAACGCCACGACCGAAGGAGACGACCATGAAGACCATGACCTGCCGCGACCTCGGGGGTCCCTGCGACCTCGCCCACCACGGGGAGACCGCCGACGACGTCATCAAGGCCCAGGACCAGCACCTGAAGGAGGCCGAGAAGGCCGGCGACGCCACGCACCAGGAGGCACGCGACGCCATGAAGAGCCGCTGGCGGCACCCGAAGAAGTCGCTGGGCTGGTACCGCGACATGAAGCAGGCCTTCGCCGACCTGCCGGAGGACCGGGTTCCGGGCGAGGCCCGACCCTAGGAGCGGGCCGGCAGCACGCAGAGCTCGTTGCCGGACGGGTCCAGGTAGCTGCGCCACGGCAGGTCGCCCCACTGCGCAGGCAGCTCACACCCACCACGCTCCACGATGCCGGCCGCCGCCGCGTCGGGGTCCTCTCCTGCCTCGAGCCGCACGTCGAGGTGGAGCCGGTTCTTCGCCCCCTTCGCGGACCGCTCCGGGCACAGCTCCAGGAGCGGTCCGCGCCCGGCGGGGTGGCGCAGGGTCCGCGGCGCGGTGGCGCTGCCCGCGTCGTCCCAGCCGGTCAGCCAGGCCCAGAACGCCGCGTCGCGGTGGTCGAGGTGCAGCCGCGGCGAGCCGGACGGCGGCTCGCCGACGCGCTGGAAGCACAGGTCGAGGTCCGGCCCGCCCTCAACGGCGAGCCGGGTCTCGAACCCGTCCGGCTCGTCGGTGAGCCGCTGGGTCCCGAGGGCCGCCTCCCAGAAGCGGCCCAGCCGCTGCGGGTCGACCACGTCCACGACGACGTTCTCCAGGTACATGCCGCCACCGTAGGCCGGACCGGCCCCGACAGCAGGGCCGGTCAGTAGGACTTCGGCAGCCCCAGCGAGTGCATGGCCACGTAGTTCAGGATCATCTCGCGGCTCACCGGTGCGATGCGGGTGACCCGCGAGGCGACCAGCAGTCCGGCGATGCCGTACTCCTGGCTGATCCCGTTGCCGCCGTGGGTCTGCACGGCCGCGTCGACGGCGTTGCAGACGGCCTCGCCGGCGGCGTACTTGACCATGTTGGCGGCCTCGCCGGCCGCCATATCGTCCCCGGCGTCGAAGAGGGCCGCGGCCTTCTGGTTCATCAGCCGGGCCAGCTCGATCTCGATGTGCGACTTCGCCAGCGGGTGCGCGATCGCCTGGTGGGAGCCGATGGCGTCCTTGAAGACGGTGCGCTCCTTGGCGTAGGACACCGCGCGGTCCAGGGCGTGCCGGGCCAGCCCGAGGGCGAAGGCGGCGGCCATGATCCGCTCGGGGTTGAGCCCGGCGAAGAGCTGCACGAGCCCGCCGTTCTCGTCACCGACCAGCGCGTCGTCGGGCAGCCGCACGTCGTCGATGAAGACCTGGAACTGCTGCTCGGGCGAGACGATCTCCATCGGGATCGCCGTGGCCTCGAACCCCTCGGCGTCGGTCGGCACGACGAAGAGGCAGGGCTTGAGCTTGCCGGTCCTGGCGTCCTCGGTACGGGCGACGACGAGCACGTGCGAGGCCTCGTCCACCCCTGAGATCCAGATCTTCTGGCCCTTGAGCACCCAGCCGTCACCGTCGCGGCGCGCGGTGGTGGTGATGTTGTGGGTGTTGGTGCCGGCGTCGGGCTCGGTGATCGCGAACGCCATCGTCCCCGTGCCGTCGCAGATCCCTGGCAGCCAGCGCTGCTTCTGGTCCTCGGTGCCGTAGCGGCTGATGATCGTGCCGCAGATCGCGGGGCTCACGACCATCAGCAGCAGCGGGCAACCCTGGGCGGCCAGCTCCTCGCAGACCGCGGCGATGTCGCCGATGCCGCCGCCCCCGCCGCCGTACTCCTCGGGGATGTTGATGCCGAGGTAGCCGGTGCGCCCGATCTCGAGCCACAGGTCCGTGGTCTTCTCACCGGCCCGGGCCTTCTGGGTGAACCACTCGCGGCCGTACTTGCCGGCCAGCTTCGACACCTGCCGCCGGAGCTCCTGGCGCTCCTCGGACTCGGTGAAGGCGTGGGCTGCCGTGCTCGCCACCTGCGTCATGCCTGCTCCTCCTCGACGACGGCGAGCACCTCGCCCGCCGCGACCTGCTGCCCCTGGCTGACCGGGAGCTCGGTGACCGTGCCGGCGGTCGGCGCCGCCACGGTGTGCTGCATCTTCATCGCCTCGAGCACGAGCACCGGAGCGCCGGCCTCGACCTCGGCGCCCGCCTCGACGAGCACCTTCACGACCGTCCCCGGCATCGGGGCGAGCAGGCTGCCGCTCGCCACCGCGTCGGCCGGGTCGACGAAGCGAGGCACCCGCGTGAACCGTGCGTGACCCCACGGACTGTCGACGTCGACCACCTCGCGGCCGGGCAGTCCCGTGACCGACACGTGGTACGTCGTGCGCACGCCGTCGCGCTCCAGGACGACCGCCGCACGGTCGCTGGTCGAGCCTGTCGAGCGTGGTCCTGAGCTCGTCGAAGGGACCACGTCGTAGCCGTCCACGGTGAAGCCGTCGCGAGTACCGAGCCACTCGACCGTCTCGAGCTCACCGCCCGCCCGTTCGAGCTCGGTGCGCTGCGGCTGCGAGACGACGTTGCGCCAGCCGACGGGGATGCCGCGCTGGACGGTGCGGGCTGCCCCCGCCTGCTCGGCGAGCGCCAGCGCGGCCGCCACGGCGGAGCCGGGATCGTCGGCCGGCCGCTCGAAGGGCCGCTCGGCGAGGAACGCCGTGCTCACCTCGCCGGCCAGGAACTGCGGGTCTCGAAGCACCTGCACCAGCTGCTCCCGGTTCGTGACCAGGCCGTGGATGCGGGCGCGCGACAGCACGCCGGCCA
Organism: Nocardioides ureilyticus; assembly: GCF_051280745.1. NCBI lineage: Bacteria > Bacillati > Actinomycetota > Actinomycetes > Propionibacteriales > Nocardioidaceae > Nocardioides > Nocardioides ureilyticus. The sequence goes on from NZ_JBNCOG010000025.1 coordinate 25,923, forward strand.
GCTTGCGGGCCGCCTGCTCGCGGCTCGGCGCGTGGGCGATGACCTTCGCGAGCATCGCGTCGTAGTGGGTGGAGACCTCCGAGCCGGACTCGAAGCCGGCATCCACCCGGATGCCCGGCGCCTCCGGGACCTCGAACGTCGTGAGGGTGCCGCTCTGTGGGGCGTAGTCCGCGGCCGGGTCCTCGGCGTAGAGGCGCACCTCGATCGCGTGGCCCTGGGGGGCGTGGTCTCGACCGCCGGTCGTCGCCGGCGCTCCTCCCTGCTCGACCACCGAGGGGTCCGCCTCGGCCGCCCTGATCTGCAGCTCGACCAGGTCGACGCCGTGCACCAGCTCGGTGACCGGGTGCTCGACCTGGAGCCGGGTGTTCATCTCGAGGAACCAGAACCGCTCGGTCACCGGGTCGTAGAGGAACTCGATGGTCCCGGCACCGCGGTAGTCGACGGCCTCGGCGGCCTTCCGCGCGGCCTCGTGCATCGCGGCCCGGACGTCGTCCGACAGGCCGGGCGCCGGCGCCTCCTCGACCACCTTCTGGTGCCGCCGCTGCAGCGAGCAGTCGCGGTCGCCGAAGACGCCCGTGCCGACGACCTGGACCTCGACGTGGCGGCCGCGCTCGACGTACGGCTCGACGAAGACGGTGCCGTCGCCGAACGCCGACTCCGCCTCCGCGCGGGCCTTCTCCACCTCGGCATCGAGGTCGGCCAGCGACCGGACGACGCGCATGCCGCGCCCACCGCCACCGGCGGAGGCCTTGACCAGCAGCGGGAGGTCCGCCTCGGTCGGCTGCTCGGGCGCCTCGAGGACCGGCACCCCGGCCTTGCGCATCAGCCGCTTCGCCTCGACCTTGGAGCCCATCGCCTCGATCGACTCCGGCGACGGGCCGACCCAGACCAGGCCGGCGTCGATGACGGCGCGGGCGAAATCTGCGTTCTCGGAGAGGAAGCCGTAGCCGGGGTGGACGGCGTCGGCGCCGACCGCCCGCGCTGCCTCCAGCACGAGGTCCGCGCGCAGGTAGGTCTCGGTCGGGCTGGTGCCCGGAAGCCGGATCGCGGCGTCGGCCTCGCGGACGAACGGGAGGTCTGCGTCGGCGTCGGAGTGGACGGCGACGGTCTCGATGCCGAGCTCGCGGCAGGTGCGGAAGACCCGGCTGGCGATCTCGGCACGGTTGGCGACGAGGAGTCTGCTGATCACAGGACGAGCCTCCGAGACTTTCGGGGTCCCCGCGGCGTTGTTCGCGGAGGAGCGCAGCGGGGGAGCGAAGAACGTCGTGGGGTGAAGATCACGGACGGAACACCCCGAATCGGTCGGTGCCGGCGATCGGCTTGTTCTCGATGACGGACAGGCAGATGCCGAGCACGGTGCGGGTGTCGCGCGGGTCGATCACCCCGTCGTCGTAGAGCATCCCGGAGAGGAAGAACGGCAGGCTCTGCTCCTCGACCGAGGCCTCGACGAGCTCGCGCATCGCGGCGTCGCCGGCCTCGTCGTACTCCTTGCCCTTCGCCTCCGCGGCGGCCCGGGCGACGATCGAGAGCACGCCGGCGAGCTGGGCGGGGCCCATCACCGCGGACTTCGCCGAGGGCCAGGTGAAGAGGAAGCGCGGGTCGAAGGCGCGGCCGTTCATGCCGTAGTTGCCGGCGCCGTAGGAGGCGCCCATGATCACGCTCAGGTGGGGCACGCGGGAGTTGGAGACCGCGTTGATCATCATCGCGCCGTGCTTGATGATCCCGCCCTGCTCGTACTCCTGGCCGACCATGTAGCCGGTGGTGTTGTGGAGGAAGAGCAGCGGTACGTCGACCTGGTTGGCCAGCTGGATGAACTGGGTCGCCTTCTGCGCCTCCTCGGAGAAGAGCACGCCCTGGGCGTTGGCGAGGATGCCGATCGGGCGGCCGTGGATCCGCGCCCACCCGGTCACCAGCGAGGTGCCGTAGAGCGGCTTGAACTCGTCGAACGCCACGCCGTTGGTCGGACCCACGCCGTCGACGAGCCGCGCGATCACCTCGCGCGGGTCGAACGGCTCCTTGAGGTCGGCCGGGATCAGGTCCAGCAGCTCGTCGGGGTCGGCGTCGGGCTCGGCGTAGCCGCGCTCGGCCGGTCGGGACGGCTTGCGCCAGTTGAGCCGCGCCACGATGCGGCGGCCGATCCGGATGGCGTCGCGCTCGTCCTCGGCGAGGTAGTCGGCGAGTCCCGAGGTGCGGGCGTGCATCTCCGCGCCGCCGAGCGACTCGTCGTCGGACTCCTCGCCGGTCGCCATCTTCACCAGCGGAGGGCCGCCGAGGAAGACCTTGGCCTGCTCCTTGACCATCACCGTGTAGTCCGACATGCCCGGCACGTAGGCGCCGCCCGCGGTGGAGTTGCCGAAGACCAGCGCGATCGTCGGCTCCTTGCGCGCGCTGGCGCGGGTGAGGTCGCGGAAGAGCTTGCCGCCGGGGATGAAGATCTCCTTCTGCGTCGGCAGGTCCGCGCCTCCGGACTCCACCAGGGAGATGGTCGGCAGGCCGTTCTCCTCGGCGATCTGCGCGGCGCGGAAGATCTTCTTGACCGTCCACGGGTTGCTCGCGCCGCCCTTCACCGACGGGTCGTTGGCGGTGATCATGCACTCGACGCCCTCGACGACGCCGATGCCGGTGACCACGCTCGCGCCGACGGTGAAGTCAGACCCCCACCCCGCGAGCGGCGAGAGCTCGAGGAAGGCCGAGCCCTCGTCGACGAGCAGCTCGATCCGCTCGCGCGGCATCAGCTTGCCGCGGGCGTGGTGCCGGTCGACGCTCCGCTCGCCGCCTCCGGCGACCGCCGTGGCGTGCTCGGCGTCGAGGGCGGCGATCTTCTCGAGCATCGCCTCCCGGTTCGGAGACGTCGCAGCCGACGGCACGGCGCTCACGACTCGGCCTCCACGACGGCCTTCATCCGCTCCAGCGTGGTGCGCATGCCGCGCTCGTTGGTGCGACCGCGCAGGCGCCCGAGCAGCAGCCAGTAGAGGCGCATCGGCAGGCGCGGCTCGAGCCGGAAGTACTCGGTCACGCGCGTCCCCGGCCGCCCGTCCGGCCCGGCCTCCGGCTGCAGCCGGTAGCCCCAGTTGTTGACCGTCACCGCGTCGCTGCCGACGGCGAACTCGAAGGCCTCGTCCTCGACGCACTTCGTGACCTGGCACGGCGTCCAGTACGTCGGCCCGACGCCGTTGCGCTTGACGTGGCCGGCGAACGAGGCGCCGACCTCGGGGCCCGTCGACCCGCGGGTCCACTTGCCCTCGAAGGTCTCCGGCGAGAACTCACCGATCCGGGTCACGTCGCTGACCAGCGCCCAGACCCGCTCCGGCGGGGCCGCCATCCACAGCGACACCTCGCCGCCCATCTCCCGGCTGAGCAGCCCGCTCATGCGGTGTACCCCAGCAGCTTCGCCGCGAGGTCGGTGAGGACCTCGGTCGCCCCGCCCCCGATGGGCAGGATCCGCGCGTCTCGGTAGTGCATCTCGACCTCCGTGCCGTTCATGTATCCCGTGCCTCCGTGGAGCTGGACCGCCTCGTCGACGACGTAGGTCGCCGCGTCGCACGCCGTCTGCTTGGCCAGGCAGGCCTCGGCGACGACCTGCTCGCCGGCCACGTGCCGGCGGGCCACCTCGTGGGTGTAGGCCCGGGCGACCTCGACCTGGCGGTGCATCTCGACGAGCCTGTGCCGCACGACCTGCCGCTTGACCAGTGGCTCGCCGAAGGTCTCGCGCTGCTGGCAGTAGGCCTTGGTGAGGGCCAGGGAGCGGGCCGCGATGCCGTACGCGTGGACCGCGAGGGCCATCCGCTCGACGACGAACTGCTCGGCGATGTACCAGAAGCCGGCGTTCTCCTCGCCGACCAGGTTGGCGACCGGCACCCGGACGTCGACGTAGGAGAGCTCGGCGGTGTCGGAGCAGTGCCAGCCCATCTTCTCCAGCTTGCGGTCGACCGAGAAGCCGGGTGTGCTGGTGTCGACGACGAGCAGGCTGACGCCGCCCACCCCCGCCCCGCCGGTGCGGACGGCGGTGGTGACGAAGTCGGCGCGGGTGCCGCTGGTGATGAAGGTCTTCGCGCCGTTGACGACGTAGTGGTCGCCGTCTGCCCCACCACGTTCGAGCCGCGCCGACGTGCGCAGGTTGCCGACGTCCGAGCCGCCGCCGGGCTCGGTGATCGCCAGCGAGCCGATCAGCTCGCCGGCGAGCGTCGGGCGGACGTAGCGGTCGACGAGGTCCGCCGTGCCGTGGGTGGAGACGTGCGGCAGCGCGATCCCGTGGGTGAACAGCGCCGACAGCAGCCCGCTGGACGCGCCCTCGGCGAGCATCCCCTCCTGCAGGGCGATGGTGTCGAGCAGGTCGCCGCCCTCGCCGCCCTGCTCCTCGGGGAAGGAGATGCCCAGCAGCCCCTGCCCGGCCGCGCTGCGGTGCAGCTCGCGTGGCACCTCGCGTGCGGCCTCCCAGTCGGCCAGGTGCGGCGCGACCTCGCGGCGGGTGAACTCCGCTCCCAGCGCGGTCAGCGCCCGGCGGTGGTCGGTGTCCGTCTCGGTGGTCGTGCGGGTGGCAGTCACAGGAGCTCTCCCTGGACGTGGACGAGGCGGGAGCGGACCCACTCGCCCAGCCCCTTCGCCTGCGGGTCGAAGCGGGTGGAGGCGGCCACCCCGCGGCCGAGCAGGCCCTTGATGACGACGTTCACGGCGCCGAGCTGCGGCAGGAGGTAGACCTCGACGTCGAGGTCGGCGGCCTCCGGGACCAGCTCGCGGACCTTGCGCGGCGTGATCAGCTTCGAGAGCCAGGTGACGCGCGCGTCGTACAGCTCGGCGTCGTCGGTCGAGCCTGTCGAGACCTCGTGGGTGATCCAGAGCCCCAGGTTGGCGTCGCCGCCCTTGTCGCCGGAGCGGGCGTGGACGAAGCTGCCGAGCGGGGCACGGCGGGTCAGGGAGTCCCGGGGCGCCGGGTACGGCGAGGGGCGGCGGCCGGCCTCGTCGGCCCCGTTGCTGCTGGGCCCGAACGTCGTCGGGTCGGCGACCACCTCGCGCCGGCCGTCGGCGTGGACGACGGTGTGGGTGACGGCCGAGCGCTCGACGTACTCGGGCCGGTAGACGCCGTACGGCGTGGGCGTGCCGGGCGGCCCGGTCATGGTGAAGCCCGGGTAGGAGCCCAGCGCGAGCTCGACGACCGGCCCGGTGAAGGCCTTGCCGACCGGACCCGCGTCACGGTCCATGACGGTGACCCGCAGGAGGCAGGACGCCCCCTCCTCGGTGTCGGCGTCGGGCGCGGGGAGCGCCGTGCGGGTCCACGTGACGTCCTCGGCGGTGAGCCGGGGCGCGAGCTGCTCGCGGACCCAGTCGGCCTTGGCCTCGACCTCGAGCCCGGTGAGCACCAGCTCCGCGGTGTTGCGGTAGCCGCCGAGCTCGTTGACGCAGACCTTGAGCAGCTCCGGCGGGGCCTCGCCGCGGACGCCGGTGACGGCCACGCGGTCGTCGCCCACCTGCTCGAGCCGGATGGAGTCCAGGTGGGTGGTGACGTCGGGCCCGAGGTAGCGGGTGGACTGGATCTCGTAGACCAGCTGCGCGGTCACGGTGTCGACGGTGACCGCGCCGCCGGTGCCGGCGTGCTTGGTGATGACGCTCGAGCCGTCCGCGGCCACCTCGGCCAGCGGGAACCCGAGCGGCAGGGTGGGGTCCATCCGGCCGCTGGCGATGAGCTGGCGGAATCCGGAGAAGTTGCCGCCGGTGGCCTGGGTGCCGCACTCGAGCACGTGGCCGGCGACGACGGCGCCGGCCAGCTCGTCGTACGACTCCGGGGTCCAGCCGTGGTGCGCGGCCGCGGGGCCCACGACCAGGCTGGCGTCGGTGACCCGGCCGGTGACGACCACGTCGGCTCCGCCGTCGAGCGCCCGGGCGATCCCGAACCCGCCGAGGTAGGCGTTGGCGGTCAGCGCCCCCTCCCAGCGGCCGAGCGGGCGCAGGTCGTCGCCCTCGACGTGGGCGACGGCGACGTCGAGGCCCAGCCCGCGGGCGACCTCGCGGACCTTGTCGGCGAGGCCGGCGGGGTTGAGCCCGCCAGCGTTGCTGACGATCTTCACCCCGCGCTCGAGCGCGAGGCCGAGGCAGTCCTCGAGCTGGCGGACGAAGGTGCGGGCGTAGCCGAGGCCCGGGTCCTTCATCGTGTCCTTGCCGAGGATCAGCATGGTCAGCTCGGCGAGGTAGTCGCCGGTGAGGACGTCGAGCCCGTGCCCGTCCTGCCCACCCTCGAGCATCTCGCGCATCGCGCTCAGCCGGTCGCCGTAGAAGCCGGAGCAGTTGCCGATCCGCAGCGGGCCTCGCTGATCGAGCGCGCCTCGCTGATCGAGCGCGCCTCGCTGATCGAGCGCGCCTCGCTGATCGAGCTTGTCGAGATCACCCACGACGGCTCCTCCCCTCTCCGGGCGGCCCGGCGAAGCACTGCGCGATGGCCAGCCACCGCTCCGCTCCCTCGCCGACGGCCACCAGCCGTGTGTCGTCGCGGTGGACCCGCTGGGTGACGAGCAGGCAGAAGTCGTGCGCCGGGCCCGTCACGCTCTCCGTCGCCTCCTCCGGCCCCCACGTCCAGGTCTCCCCGCCGGGCGCGGTCAGCTCGACGCGCGGCTCCTCGGCCGGCACCTCGAGCCCGTGGGTCGCGAAGGAGAACCCCCGCGTGCGCACGCCGAGGTGCGCCACGTGGCGGATCCGGTCGGTCGGCTCGGGCGCCCTCCCGAGCGCCTCGTGCACGTCGAGCGCGTGCGCCCAGGTCTCCATGAACCGTGCGGTGGCCATCGACGTGGGCGACATGGGCGGCCCGAACCACGGCAGCCGCTGCCCGGCGGGGAACGCGCGGAGCGCCTCGGCGAGCGCCGTACGCCCGGCGTCCCAGCGGGCCAGCAGGTCGGCCGGCGGCAGCGCGGCCACCTCGTGGGCGCCGGCGTCGACGAAGCCCTCGGGGTCCTGCATGGCGCCGGTGACGACCTCGTCCCAGGCGACCTTCCCCTCCGGGGTGACCGAGCCGGCCGCGAGCACCGCGACCTCGTCGGTCCAGGCGAGGTGGGCGACCTGGGTGGCGACGGTCCAGCCGGCGGCGGGGGTGGGGGTGGCCCACCCGTCCGCGTCGAGGCCGGCGACGAGGGCGCGGAGCCGGTCACCCTCCTCCTGCAGGTCGTCGAGGAGCTGGTCCAGTGTGGTCATCGGTCGGCTACCTCCCGTGCCGGGGCGTCGACGGCGGCATCGACGGGGGCGTGCAGGGTCGCGTCCAGGGTGGCGGCCCACTGGTCGAGGATCCGCCGGCGCCGGCGCGCGTCGTCGGTGATCGTGTTGGCGAGGCCGAGGCCGCGCACCAGGTCGAGCGTGGCCTGCACCAGCTCGCGCACACCGGCGCGCGACTCGTCGGCGCCCAGCAGCTCGACGGTCATCCGGTGCGTCTCGCGGCCGACCCGCTGCTCCAGCGGCGCGACCGCCGCGAGCAGCGCCTCGTCGGTGCGGGCGGCCACCCACAGCTCCAGCGCCGCGGCGAAGACCGGGCTCGCGAAGTGGTCGCCGAGCATCTCGAGCACGGCCCGGGTGCGCCGGCGGCCGGTCGGCAGGTCGCCGGCCGCTGAGGCGAGCTCGGCGGCCCGGACCTCCGTCAGGTGCTCGACGGCCGCCACGACCAGGGCGTTCTTGGTCGGGAAGTGGTGCAGCTGGGCGCCGCGGCTCACCCCGGCCCGCTCGGAGACCAGCGTGGTCGTCGTACCGCCGAAGCCGCGCTCGACCAGCAGCTCGACCGTCGCCTCCAGCAGCCGGGCCCGCATCGCCCGGGTCCGCTCCTCCTGCGGCACGCGGGTGGTGCCGGTCGGGGTGGTCACCGGGCCAGCATGGTGGCCACGCCACAAAACAGTCAAGTGTGACTGTTTCTTCGGATGGTGGCCGCTGACGACCACGTCAGTCCAGGCGGGCCACCAGCGGCAGCCGGGACCGGGCTGCCAGCCCCACGACGACGGCGGTCAGCAGCGGCAGCGCCACGACCAGGCCGCCGACGAGGAGCCACGGCACGTCGAGGTAGTGGTCCGCCACGCCCGAGCCCTCCGGCATCCAGGTCGTCCGGGTCAACGGGTAGGTGATCGCCACGCCCGGCACGAAGCCGACCACCGCACCCAGGACGGCGCCCACGACGCCGACCACGACGGCGTACGCCGCCGCGACGCCGCGTCGCGTCCGGGGCGCTGCGCCCACCGCCGCGAGGGTGGCGAGATCGGGGCGGGCGTCGGAGAGCGCGAGGAAGGTGGCGGTCAGCGTCCCGCCGAGCATCAGCACCGCGCCCAGGGCGGCCAGCACCGCCTGGATGATCGCCGCCTCGTCGCTGGACCGGAAGCCGCGCTCGACGTAGAAGTCCGCGTCCATGGTGACACCGGCGAGGGTCTCGGAGACCGCCTCCTCCTGCTCCTCGGTGACGTCGGCGCCGGTGACGGCGAGGCCGACGGTGCCCACCGGCAGGCCCAGGTTCCCGGCTGTCTCCTCGGAGAGCAGCGCCTGGGGGCCGGAGTAGTTGACCCCCGCGGGGAGCACCAGCGCGTCGAGCGTCGTGCGGACCTCGGCGCCGTCCCGCCGGCCCTCGCCGTCGCGGGAGCGGGCGCGCAGCTCCACCCGGTGCCGGCCCTCGAGGCCGCGGTTGGAGTACGCCACGAGCGCCCCCGACGCCAGCGCCGCGTCGACCGCGTCCCGGTCCGCGGCGGGCACCTCCGCGAGGAGGTCCAGGGCGTCTGCGCCGACGACCACGTCGGAGCCGAGGCGGGAGCCCCAGGAGTCGAGCAGACGTCCCTCGCCGACCGCCGTGAGACGGACGTCGAGCCAGCCGGTGGCGTCGTCGGCGCGGGGCACCAGCCCCTGCACCTGCTCGATCTCGCCGTCGAAGCCCAGCTCGCGCTCGAGGACCGACCGGGCGTCCGCCCAGTCCGCATCGGGCCCGTACCACGTCAGCGTCGCAGCGCCGAGTGCCAGCTGCGGCGTGTACGTCGCCCGGCTCTGCGCCTCGTCGCTCGACGTGGCGATGCCCAGCGCCACCACGCCGGCCACGGTCGCGGCGACGGCGGCGACCGCGGGGACCGTCCGCGTGCGGTGCCGGGCGGCGTCGCGCACGGCGTACCGCAGCACGAGCGGCAGCCGGCCGGACACCTTCGCGAGCAGCACCAGCACCACGGGGACGAGCAGGATCATCCCGAGCACCGCCACCACGGCGGCGCCGGCGATGAGCACCTCGCTCGAGCCGGTCCCGAGCGCGCCGTACGCCGCGAGGGCGACGCCGCCGCCGAGGAGCGCCACGCCGAGCGCGGGTGAGCGCAGGGAGGGACGCCGGTCGCCGCGCCGGCCGGCGAGGACGGCGACGACGTCCTGCCGGGAGGCGATCCAGGCCGGGACGGCCGCCGCGAGCACCGCGCTGAGCAGGCCGAACGCCGCGATGGCGAGCAGGTGGAGCCACGGCACGTCGAAGGGGCCGAACCAGTCGTCCGAGCGCTGCTGCAGCAGGGGTACGGCGAGCCGCGCGGCGCCGATCCCGAGCACGACGCCGAGCGCCGTGGCGACCGAGCCGAGCACCATCGCGCCCGCGAGGACGACGCGGCGCGCCTGCGCAGGGGTCCCGCCGGTCGCGGCGATGAGTGCGAGGCTGCGGGACTGGCGGCGCGCGCCGACGGCGAACGCCGGGCCGGCGAGGAGCACCACCTCGAGGAGCGCCATCACGACGACCAGGGCGATCGAGGCGACCTCGTCGCTGCTCCTCGACGAGCGGAACTCCTCCGCCTCCGGTGGCAGCGGGGGCGGGTCGAGGACCACCGCACGGGAGAGCGCCGTCGCGCCGAGCTCGTTGAGGGCGCGCACCTCCTCCCACGTCACCTCACCGCCCGCGACCAGCCAGGAGGGGTCGCCCGTGCTGCGCCCCGCACTCTCGAAGGTGCCCACGGCGCCGGCCGCGAACGGCCGCGAGCGCACCTCGGCGGACTCCACCACCCCGACCACCACCGGGTCGGCAGCGTCCTCGTCGGCCAGGTCGAGGCGGTCGCCGACGGCGTACCCCTTGCCGAGGAGCGCCTCGTTGACGACCACCTCTCCGTCGCCGTCCGGCAGCCGCCCGTCGCTGAGCTCGACGAGGCCCCGGGCCACCGGGTCGCGCAGGTCCATCTCGAGGGTCTGAACGTCGGTCCGTCCGCGATCGGTGGCGACCAGCGCGTAGGACTGGCGCCAGGGCACCAGCCTGGCTCCGCCGAGCGCCCCGGCGACCTCCTCCTCGGTGGCCCGCCGCTCGGCGTCGCCCTCCCACGAGGAGAACTCGTCGGGGTTGGGCGCCTGCACCACCTCGGAGGCCCGCATCGCGGTCACGCTCGCCGCGGCACCACCCAGCCGACGGTCGAGCGACTCCACCGTGTCGACGTCCTGGGTGGCGAGGACGATGTCGGCCGCGGTGACACCGAGCACCGGCAGGGCGATCATCACCAGCACCAGGACGCTGCGCCCGCGGGCCCGCGCGGCCTCGCGCCGCGCCATGCGGAGGGGGAGCCCCCAGCCGCCCAGCAGGTTCCTCACCGCAACGCCCCGTCGTCCAGCAGCGCGTCGACCGGCACCGACCCGGTCTCGTCGACGACCACGCCGTCGCGGAGGAAGACGACGCGGTCGGCCCAGGCAGCGTGCCGGGCCTCGTGGGTGACCAGCACCCCGGCCGCGCCCGCGTCACACCGCGCCCGCAGCAGCCGGAGGATCTCCTCCCCGGTCTCGGTGTCGAGCGCCCCGGTCGGCTCGTCGGCCAGCACCAGCCGCCGGTCGCCGACGATCGCGCGGGCGATGGCGACCCGCTGCTGCTGGCCGCCGGACATCTCGTCGGGGAACCGGTCGGCGAGGTCGGCGATCCCGACCTCCTCCAGCGCGGCAAGCGCGTGCCGGCGCGCGCTCCGGCCGCGCTCGCCGTCGAGCTCGCGCGGGAGGGCGACGTTCTCCGCGGCGGTGAGGGCGGGGACGAGGTTGAAGTCCTGGAAGACGTAGCCCAACGACGTACGCCGGATCCGGGCGCGCTCCGCCCCGCTCAGGGAACCGAGGTCGACCCCCTCGACGGAGACCGTCCCGGAGGTCGGCTCGTCGAGGCCGCCGGCCAGGGTGAGCAGGGTCGACTTGCCGGAGCCGGACGGCCCCATGACGGCCACCAGCTCGCCGGCGTGGGCGGTGAAGGAGACGCTGCGCAGCGCCTGGACGGCGGTCTCGCCCTCACCGTGGACCCGGGTGACCTGGTCGAGGTGGAGGACGGCGCTCATCGGGGCTGCTCCGGGGTGTCGGTGCGCGGGCGGCGCGTCGTGCGCCGGGTCGTGGCGGCGGTGCGCAGGCGTTCGGCGCTCTGGCGCAGCCAGTCGTCCTCGGCCCGGCGGAGCCGACCGTGGTCGGTCGCGCTGAGCGCGCTCGTGGGGGCGCTCGTGGGGGCGGTCATCGGGGCTGCTCCTGACCGGCGCGCCCGGTGGCCGGCTCGGCGTGCGCGGCGGCGCGCTCCTCGGTCGCCGCCCGGCGCAGCCGCGCCTCGCAGTGGTCGAGCCAGCGGACCTCGGCCTCGGCGTCGAAGACCAGCGAGTCGAGGACCAGGCTCCAGGCCAGGTCGGCCGGCTCCGCGGGCCGGGCAGCGCGGCCGGTGCGCTTGAGCCGGGTGTAGTCCTGCAGCGCGGTCATCGTCGCGCTGCGCTGCTGCTGGATCACCGCGCCGACGTCGACGCCCGGGACGGTCACCGCGAGGGCGAGCTTGATGGCCAGCTCGTCGCGGGGCGGCTGGGTGCGCGCCACCGGCGTGGTGAACCAGGCGGCCACCTCCTCGCGCCCCGGGTCGGTGATCCGGTAGACGACATGGCCCTCGCCGTCCTCGCCCGCCCCCTCGACGAGTCCGTCCCGCTCGAGCCGGGTGAGGGTCGTGTAGACCTGCCCGACGTTCAGCGGCCAGGTCGCCCCGGTCCGCTGCTCGAACTCGCTGCGCAGCTGGTAGCCGTACATCGGCCCCTGCTCCAGCAGCGCCAGCAACGCCTGCTTGACCGACATCGTCGACTCCCTGCGCCCTCGATCGTAGTGGATACTCGGTATGTATACCACGTATGCACGGTCGAGTGGCAGCCCTGCACGGTCGACGTGGCAGCCCTGCACGGTCCAGGTGGCGGCCCTGCACGGTCGACGCCGGAGCGCCGCAGGGCAGACTGCGCCCATGACGACGATCCTCATCACCGGTGCGTCTTCGGGCCTGGGCGCCGAGATGGCCCGCCAGTTCGCGGCCCGCGGCAACGACCTCGCGCTGTGCGCGCGCCGCGAGGAGCGCCTGGCCGAGCTCCGGGCCGAGATCCTCGCGGCCCACCCCGAGCGCCGCGTGGAGACGCGCACCCTCGACGTGCTCGACGACGAGGCGGTCTTCGAGACCTTCCGCGCCTTCCGCACCGACCTCGGCCGCCTCGACCGGGTGGTCGTCAACGCCGGTCTCGGCAAGGGCGCCCCGCTCGGGACCGGCGGGCAGGCTGCCAACCGGGAGACCGCCATGACCAACTTCGTCGGCGCGCTCACGCAGACCGAGGCCGCCATGGAGGTCTTCCGCGAGCAGCAGGCCGGCCACCTCGTCATGGTGTCCTCGATGTCCGCGATGCGCGGCATGCCCAAGACCATGACGACGTACGCCGCCACCAAGGTCGGCGCGGCGTTCCTCGCCGAGGGCATCCGCAACGAGCTGCACGGCAAGGAGCTCGGGAAGTCGATCAAGGTCACCGTGCTCTACCCCGGCTACATCGCCTCGGAGATGAACGAGCACGTCGCCCAGAAGACCAAGCTGATGGTCCCCACCGACAAGGGCGTCCAGGCGATGGTGACCGCCATCGAGAAGGAGGTCGACTCCGCCTGCGTCCCCCCGCTCCCCTGGGCGCCGCTCTCGGTGGTCATGAAGCACGCGCCGCTCGGCGTCTTCAAGCGCCTGATGTGAGGCGCCGGCCCGCCCGGCAACATGCGCAGGGAAGCTCGCGGATCCCAAGTTCACCTGGGATCCGCACGCTTCTCGGTTGTTGCATCAGCCGAGAAGCGTCAGCATCCCAAGTGAACCTGGGATGCTGACGCTCCGCGGCCGATGCTGACGCTGGTCCGGCTTCCTCACCGGTAGGTGAGCGTCTCCCCCTCGAGGTGGCCGTGCTCGTTGAACGTCAGCAGGCGGGCGCCGGTGGAGCCGACGACCACGCGGGAGCACGAGGAGTTCACCACGACGGTGTTGAACCGGCCCCAGAGCCGGGCGGTGGTGGCCGGGTCGCCGTCCGGATCGGTGAGCGAGGCGGCGGCGACGGCGACGGGGCCGCCGGAGGTGACCACGACGACGGTGCCGCCCGGGCCGGCCCGGCCGCACGCGCGCTCGAGCGAGCCGCGGACCCGGCCGAGGAACCCCGCCCAGCTCTCCGGGTACGCCGCGTCCCCGGCGCCGGAGGTCCACCGAGCCGTCGCCTCCTCGAAGACCCGCTGGAACTCCCGCCGACCCATGTCGGGCGACACGAGCTCGGGGTGTGCCGCGACGACGCCGAGGTGGTCGAACTCGTCCCAGCCGGCGTCGACCTCGACCGGCCGGTCCCAGCCGGCCCCGGCGAGCATCCCCTCCGCGGTCTCGCGGTGGCGCCGCATGTCCCCGCGGAGGACGACGTCCGGGGTGATGCCCTGCGCCGCGAGGTGGGCACCGAGCAGGCGCGCCTGCTCGTGGCCGGTCTCGGAGAGCACGTCGTAGTCGTCGGCGCCGAAGGAGGCCTGCCCGTGCCGGACGAGGAGCAGGAGCCCCATCAGGCGGGGTGCTCGGCGATGAGCCGGCGGCAGCGCGCCTCGAGGTAGGCCACCACCTGGCCGAGCACCGCGTGCGACTCGTTCGTCGTCTGCTGGTGCACGTAGCGGTACCAGATCTGCTGGGCGATCACGGCCAGCCGGAAGAGCCCGAAGACCTCGTAGAAGAGCCGCTGGTCGGGGCTGATGTCGAAGCCCATCCGGGCGCAGTACTGCTCGACGAGCTCGTCGCGCGTCCACATGCCCGGCGCGTTGGTCGGCTGTCGGCGGAAGAGCTGGAAGAGCTCGTCGTCGGCCGCCTCGACCCAGTAGGCGAGCGTCGAGGAGAGGTCCATGAGCGGGTCGCCGACGGTCGCCATCTCCCAGTCCAGGACCGCCCGGACCGACAGGTCGTCGTCGAGGACGAGGTTGTCGAAGCGGAAGTCGTTGTGGATGACGACCTGCGCCACGTCGGTCGGCTGGCGCTCCTCGATCCAGGCCACCACGTCGGACCAGTCGCCGGTGTCGTCAGTGCGGGCGTCGGCCATCCGGCCGACCCACCCGCGCACCTGCCGTCCGACGTACCCCTCGCCGCGGCCGAGCGCCGCGAGCTCCGGCACCGACCCGACGTCCACGGAGTGCAGCGAGACCAGGACGTCGAGCGCCCGCTGGCACAGCGCGTCGGCCTCCGCAGGGCTCACCTCGCGCGGGAACTCCGAGCGCAGGACCAGCCCGGGGACCTTCTCCATGACGTAGAACTCCGAGCCGATCACCGACTGGTCGGTGCAGTGCCCCACCATCGCCGGCACGTAGGGGAAGACCGGCGCGAGGGCCGACTGGATGCGGTGCTCCCGGCCCATGTCGTGCGCTCCGGCGGCCTTCCGCCCGGCCGGCGGCCGGCGCAGGATCAGCTGCCGGTCCCCGGCGACGAGCAGGTAGGTGAGGTTCGAGGCGCCACCGCTGAACTGGCGGACCTCGTCGATCCGCTCGACGCCCGTCCCCTGCTCCCGCAGCCAGGCCGCCACGGCGTCGGCGTCGAAGGCGTCCTCCTCGCGGACCGGCTTCGCCGGGTTCCCGTCGGGCGTGCTCACAGCGTCCCCTCCTCACCCAGTCGGTCCAGCTTGGCCGCCTGCGCGCGCATGACGGCGTCGTAGCCGGCGCGGTCGGCCACCTTCAATCCGTACGCCGCCTGCGCGGCCGGGTCCGGCAGGATCACCTCGTCACCGCGCTCCAGCCCCTCGAGCACTGCCGTCGCGACGTCCTCGGCGCTCGTGGGCGACTCGTCGACGAGCTTGCTCATCACCGTGGCCAGGGCGGTGTCGTGCCCGCGCAACGAGGACATCAGGTTCGTCCGGAAGTACGACGGGCAGACCACGTGCGCCGTCACGCCGTACGCCGCGAGCTCGTGGCCGGTGGTCTCGGTCAGCGCGACGACGGCCGCCTTGACCGCGTTGTACGACGCCATCCCGGCCGGGTGGACGAGGCCGGCCAGCGAGGCGACGTTGACGATCCGCCCGGAGCCCTGCCGCTTGAGCATCGGCACGAACGCGCGGGTGCCGCGGACCGCTCCGAAGAGGTTGATCTCGGTGATCCACTGCCACTCGTCGAGGGTCGCCACGTCGAGCCGGCCGCCGCCGGCCACGCCGGCGTTGTTGACCAGGACGTCGAGGCCGCCCCAGGTGCGCTCGACGTGCTCGACCGCGGCCGCCCAGTCGTCGTCCGAGGTGATGTCGAGGCGCAGGTCGGCCCCGTCGGCGACATCGGTGGTCAGCACCTCGTCGCCGCGGGCCCGGAAGCCCTCCGTGAGCGCCTTGCCGAGGCCGGAGGCGGCCCCGGTGACGAGGATCCGCTGACCGCTGCCCGCGCCGGTCGTCGCCGCGCTCATCGGCGAGCGCCGTACTTGCCGAGCTCGAGGCGCGCCACGACGCCGCGGTGCACCTCGTCCGGGCCGTCGGCGAGGCGGAGCGCGCGGGCGCCGGTCCACGCCGCGGCCAGCGGGAAGTCGCTCGAGAGACCGCCGCCGCCGTGCAGCTGCATCGCCATGTCGATGACCTGCTGCGCCATGTTCGGCACGGCCACCTTGATCTGGGAGACCTCGGAGAGGGCGTTCATCGGCCCTCCGACGTCGAGCTTCCACGCCGTGTTGAGGACCAGGAGCCGGGCGGAGTCGATCGCGATCCGGGCGTCGGCGATCCGCTCCCGGTTGCCGCCGAGGTTGACGATCGGCTTGCCGAACGCCGTCCGCTCCAGGCCCCGCCGGCAGGCCGCCTCCAGGGCCATCTCGGCCAGGCCGATGAGCCGCATGCAGTGGTGGACGCGGCCGGGCCCCAGCCGGCCCTGGGCGATCGCGAACGCCTCGCCGGGGCCGCTGATGATGTTCGACACGGGCACCCGGACGTCGGTGAAAGAGACCTCCCCGTGGCCGAGCGGCTCGTCGTGGATCCCCATCGTGTCGAGGAGCCGCTCGATCTTCACGCCGGGGGTGTCACGCGGGACGAGGACCATCGAGTGGCGCCGATGCCGGTCCGCCTCGGGATCGGTGAGCCCCATGAACACGAAGATCTTGCAGTCCGGGTGGCCGACGCCCGTGGACCACCACTTGCGGCCGTTGATGACGACCTCGTCGCCGTCGACGACCGCGGTGGCCTCCATGTTCGTGGCGTCGGAGGACGCCACCCCGGGCTCGGTCATGGTGAAGGCCGAGCGGATCCGGCCGTCGAGGAGCGGCTCGAGCCACTCGCGTCGCTGCTCCTCGGAGCCGTAGCGGAGCAGCACCTCCATGTTCCCGGTGTCGGGCGCGTTGCAGTTCAGCACCAGCGGCGCGATGGCCGAGCGGCCGGTGAGCTCCGCGATCGGCGCGTAGTCGACGTTCGTCAGCCCCTCGCCGCCGTCGGTGCCGAAGCGCGCGGCGTACTCCCCCGCGTGCTCCTTCGGGAGGAAGAGGTTCCACAGCCCCCGCTCGCGGGCCTTGGCCTTGAGCTCCTCGAGCACCGGCAGCGGCTGCCACGGGTTACCCGTACGCCGGGCCTCGGCGAGGTCGGCGTGGTACTGCGGCTCGACCGGCTCGACCTCCTCGGCGAGGAAGGCGCGGACGCGCTCGGTGAGGTCGGCGGCGCGGGGGGACGGCGAGAAGTCCATGTCCGGCACCCTAGCCAGCCGGTCAGGAGCCGCGCGGCCCCTGGGCTGGCGCTGGCCCACCCGGATCGTTCAATTGTCCGGTTGTTGCGGCAGCCCGGCCCGCTTCTCCGGCGTGTCGCCACCACGATCGCGCAGTTGAACGATGGGAGCGGCCCGGGACCGGAGCGTCACGCCGAGACGGCCATGACCACCTGCGCGCGGGCGGGCGGGTCGACCCACAGCGCCCGGGTCCGCAGCAGGCGGGCCAGCGACCAGCAGAGGAACGGGACGGCGACCAGCACCGAGACCTCCCACGCCGGGACCCGCGCGAGGCCGGAGAAGACCAGGCCCGTGAGCGTGGTCGAGACCGCGAGCCGGGTCGAGTAGCCGACCATCGCCAGCGGCGGCGCCGGCGTGGCCCGCGCCGAGCGGAGGTCGACGGCGTACGGGCGCTGGGCCGACCAGCGCATCGCCGCGCCCACGACCTGCACGGTCACCACCACGACGGTGCAGAGCAGCGCGGTCAGCTCGGCGGTCGACGGCATCCCGGCGCGGACGGCGGCGAGCGCCACCGTGACGGCGGACGCCACCACGAGGAACTCGGCGAGCACCCACGCCCGCGCAGCGAAGACCGTGCCGGGCGCGACGGGGAGGCTCTCGCGCCAGAAGTTCCCCCGTCCGTCGAGGCACCAGGCGTTGACGCCGAACAGCAGCGCGCCACCGGAGGCCACCAGGCCGGGGAGGATCGTCATGGTCGACCAGGGCAGGTCGCCGAGGAGGGCGACCGCACCGGGGCCGATCGCCAGCACGGCGATGCCGCGCCGCATCGGCACCGCGCGCCACACCGACCCGCGGTCGGTGCGGACGAGGGCACCGAGGTCGGTGCGCGGCAGCCGGCGGGCGGCGTACCTCCCCGACTCGACCTGCAGCTCGTCACGGGGCGTACGCCGCGCAGCGAGGTGGGCCGGCACCGCTCCGAGCGCGACGGCGGCGAGCAGCACGACCAGCAGCCCGGCAACCGTCGCGAGCCACGTCCAGCCGGCGCCACCGAGCATGCCGAGCACGACCCGCCGGGTGGGCAGCTGGTCGAGCACGGCCACGAGGGCGCCGGCCACCTGCAGGCCCAGGGCGAGTCCCAGCAGGACCACGGTCGCCAGCCGGACGCCGGCGATGCCGTGGCGGGCGCGGCGCACCCACTCGAAGGTCCAGGCGACGACCTGGGCGACCGCGGTCGCCACCGCCAGCCAGAGGACGACCAGGACCTGGGCGACGAGCAGGTCGCCGGGCCCCAGGGCGTAGGCCGTGGTGCCGAGCAGGATCCACGCCTGCAGGAGCCAGGCGATGTTCAGCGGGGCGAGGAGGAGCGCCCCCAGGTGGTCGGTGGTCGGGCTGACCGGCAGCACCGCGGCCGGGTCGCGGGGCAGCAGCTCACGGCCGCCGCCCGAGGCGACGGCCGAGACGACCGCCAGGCCGAGGAAGCCCGCGAGGGCCGTGGGCAGCAGGAGCAGCAGGTCGAACGCACGGCCGCCGCCCCCGGCACCCGGGGTGTACGCCGGCACGACGGCCGTCGCGGTCGTGAGGACGAGGAACCCGACGACGAACCAGGCCGACGAGCCGCGCCGGCGTACCGTCGCGGCCCGGAAGCGCACCAGGTGGCCGACGTCGGCCACCGCCCGGCGGGTGTCAGTCCAGGAGGCCACGGTAGGCACGCGCGCCCTCCTCGCCGGCCATCTCGTCGGCGGTGGCCGTGGCGACCCGCGCCCCGCCGCGGAGCACGGTCACCGTGCTGCACGCCTCGACCGCCAGCTCACGCAGATGGGTCGAGACGAGCACGCAGGCACCGCGGGCGCGGGCGTCGTCGATGGCGGCCATGGTCGCCTCGACCCCGACCGGGTCGACCCCGTCGAACGGCTCGTCGAGGAGGAGCACCACGGGATCGTGGAGGACAGCGAGGACGACGGAGAGCCGCCGGCCCATGCCGTGGGAGAAGCCGGCCGTCACCCGGTGCGCGACGTCGCCGAGCTCGAACCGCTCGAGGAGGTCCCGGGCCCGGTCCTCCCAGGCGGGGAGCCGGCGGAGCCGGGCGGCCAGCTGCAGGTGCTCCCACGGCGTCGCGCGCGGGACCAGCCCGCCGACGTCGGGGCAGTAGCCGACGGCCCGCTTCACGGCGAGGGGGTCGGCGCGCACGTCGTGGCCGGCCACGGTGGCGGCGCCGGAGGTCGGGGGGACCACCCCGGCCAGCACCCGCATCGTCGTGGACTTGCCCGCGCCGTTGCGACCCAGGAGCGCGGTCGCCTGGCCGGCGTGGGCGACCAGGTCGACCCCTGCCACGGCCTCGACCTCGCCGAACCGGACGTGGAGGTCACGGACGTCGACGAGGGCCCGGGGATCGGTCGAGTGGGGGGTCACCGCTCCATGGTCCTCGGCGTGGCCCCGAGGAGGACCGGAACGGCGTGAAAACGGTCCGATCGGCTGGTTGAGGAAGGCCGGCAAGGCCTGTCTCGAAACCCGCCGGCAGGTTTCGAGACGGTCGCTGCGCGACCTCCTCAACCAGCCGAGGGCTGGCGCTGGACGTCAGGCGGGGAAGGAGCCGCCCGAGGCCGCGAGGTCGCGCAGGTACTGCGTCGGGCGGAACCGGTCGCCGTACTTCTCGGCCAGCTCGTCGGCCCTGGCGACGAAGGCGGCCAGGCCGATCTCGCCGTCCGCACCCTCGTAGCCGGTCATGAACTGCGCGGCACCACCGGTCATCGGCGGGAAGCCGATGCCCATGATCGAGCCGATGTTCGCGGCGGCGGCCGAGGTGATGACGCCCTCCTCGAAGCACTTCGCGGTCTCCAGCGCCTCGGCGAAGAGCATCCGGTCCTTGCAGTCCTGGATCGGCGGCTGCTCCTCGGCGACCGGGAACAGCTCGCCCAGGCCCTCCCAGAGCGAGAGCCGCTTGCCCGACTCGTCGTACTCGTAGAAGCCCTTGCCGCGCAGGCGGCCCGGCCGGCCGGCCTCGAGCATCTTGTCGATGACCGCGGTACCGGGGTGCTCGGCCAGCTCGGTGCCGTCCCGCTCGGCCGCCTCGCGGGTGGCCTTGGCGATCTTCCCCATCAGCTCCAGGTTGAGCTCGTCGGAGAGCTGCAGCACGGCAGCGGGGTAGCCGGCCTGGGTCGTGGCCCGCTCGATGGTCCAGGGGCGGACGCCCTCGGCGAGCATCGCCATGCCCTCGTTGACCATGTAGCCGATGACTCGCGAGGTGTAGAAGCCGCGGCTGTCGTTGACGACGATCGGGGTCTTCTTGATCTGCTGGACCACGTCGTAGGCCTTGGCCAGCGCGACGTCCGAGGTCTGCTCGCCCTTGATGATCTCGACGAGCGGCATCTTGTCGACGGGCGAGAAGAAGTGCAGGCCGATGAAGTCCTTGGGCCGGTCGACGCCCTCGGCGAGCTCGGTGATCGGCAGCGTCGAGGTGTTCGAGCACAGCAGCGCGTCGTCGTTGACGTACGGCGCCACCTCGGCGAAGACCTTCGCCTTGAGCGCCGGGTCCTCGAAGACCGCCTCGATGACCAGGTCGCAGCCGGCCAGGGCGCTCGGGTCGCCGGTCGGGGTGATCCGCTCGAGCATCTCGGCGGACTTCTCCTCGGTCAGCTTGCCGCGGCTGACCGCCTTGGCGTTGATCTTCTCCGAGTACGCCTTGCCCTTGGCGGCGTTCTCGTCCGAGACGTCCTTGAGCACGACCTGCATCCCGGCGCGGGCGCAGACGTAGGCGATGCCCGCACCCATCATCCCGGCGCCGAGCACCCCCACCTTGGTGGCCTGCCACGGCTCGATGCCCTGCGGGCGCAGCGACCCGGACTTGATGGCCTGGAGGTCGAGGAAGAACGCCTGGATCATGTTCTTCGAGCCCTGGTTGACCACGAGGTTGGTCAGGTAGCGCGACTCGATCCGCGAGGCGGTGTCGAAGTCGACCTGCGCGCCCTCGACCGCGGCCGACAGGATCGCGCGGGCGGCCGGGTAGACCGCACCCTTGGTCTGCTTGCGCAGCAGCGCCGGGAACGCCGGGAGGAAGCTCGCCAGCGCCGGGGACTTGGGCGTGCCGCCGGGCATCTTGTAGCCGGGGGCGTCCCACGGGTTCTTGCTGGCCTCGGGGTTGGCCTTGATCCACGCCTTGGCGGCGGGCACGAGCTCCTCGCGGCTGCCGACCAGCTCGTCGACCAGGCCCTTCTCCTTGGCCTGGGCGGCCTTGAACTGCTTGCCCTCGAGCAGGAAGCCCATCAGGCCCTCCTGCAGGCCGAACATCCGCACGATGCGGGTGACGCCGCCGCCGCCGGGAAGCAGGCCGAGGCTGACCTCGGGCAGGCCGACGACGACCGACGGGGAGTCGAGCGCGATGCGGTGGTTGGCGGCGAGGCAGATCTCGAGGCCGCCGCCGAGGGCGGCGCCGTTGATCGCCGCGACGACGGGGCGCGGGTAGGTCTCGAGGCGGCGCAGTGCGGCCTTGACGCCCTCGGCCATGGCGAAGACCGACGCGGCGTCGTCCGGGGTGGCCTGGACCATGCCCTTGAGGTCGCCACCGGCGAAGAAGGTCTTCTTCGCGCTGGCGATCACCACACCGGTGACGTCCTCCTGCTCGTCGTACAGGCGCTCGACGGCGGCCTTCATCGAGGAGATGTAGAGGTCGTTCATGGTGTTGGCCGACTGGTTCGGGTCGTCGAGGGTCAGCGTGACGATCCCGTCGGCGTCCTTCTCGTAGCGGACGGCCGTTGCTTCGGTGGTGCTGGTGGTCATGGGTGTCCTGTTCAGCGAGGAGGGAGGTAGGTCAGACGATCTCGACGATGGTGGCGATGCCCATGCCGCCGCCGACGCAGAGCGTGGCGAGGCCGCGGCGCAGGTCGCGGCGCTTGAGCTCGTCGACGAGGGTGCCGAGGATCATCGCGCCGGTGGCACCGAGGGGGTGGCCCATCGCGATGGCGCCGCCGTTGACGTTCGTGATCTCGTCGGTGATGCCCATGTCCCTCATGAAGCGCATGGCCACGGCCGCGAAGGCCTCGTTGATCTCGAACAGGTCGATGTCGCCGACGTCCAGGCCGGCCTTCGCCAGCGCCTTCCGGGCGGCCGGCGCCGGACCGGTGAGCATGATCGTCGGGTCGGCGCCGGAGACGGCGGTGGCGACGATGCGCGCCTTCGGGGTGAGGCCGAGCTGCTGGCCCACCTCCTCGCTGCCGATCGCCACCAGGGCCGCGCCGTCGACGATGCCGGAGGAGTTGCCGGCGTGGTGGACGTGGTTGATCTTCTCGATCCAGTGGTACTTCTCGAGCGCGACGTCGTCGAAGCCGGCGTCGGCGCCGATCTGGGCGAACGACGGCTTGAGGCCGGCGAGGCTCTCGACGCTCGTGTCCGGGCGGATCAGCTCGTCCTGGTCGAGGACGGTGAGGCCATTCTGGTCGCGGACCGGGATGACCGAGTCCGAGAAGTAGCCGTTGGCCCACGCCTTGGCGGCCCGGTGGTTGGACTCGGCGGCGAAGGCGTCGACGTCCTCGCGGCTGAAGCCCTCGATCGTCGCGATGAGGTCGGCGCCGATGCCCTGCGGCACGAAGCCGGTCGCGAGCGCGGTGGCCGGGTCGGCCGCCCAGGCGCCGCCGTCGGAGCCCATCGGCACGCGGCTCATCGACTCCACGCCACCGGCGAGGATCAGGTCCTCGAAGCCGGAGCGCACGCGGCCGGCGGCCTGGTTGACGGCCTCGAGGCCCGAGGCGCAGAAGCGGTTGAGCTGGACGCCCGCGACGGTGTCGGGGTAGCCCGCGGCGAGGGCGGCCGTCTTGGCGATGTCGCCGCCCTGGTCACCGACCGGCGAGACCACGCCGAGCACGACGTCGTCCACCCGCTCGGGGTCCAGCGCGGGGTTGCGGGTCTTGATCTCGTCCAGCAGGCCGACGACGAGGTCGACCGGCTTGACCTCGTGCAGCGAGCCGGCGGCCTTGCCCTTGCCTCGCGGCGTACGAATGTGGTCGTACACGAATGCTTCTGCCATGACCGTCCTAGCGTGTGGTGGAGTGGTCCATCGATTGTGACACCATTGGTGTCACGGTCAAGAGCGGGCACCTTGTGGTCTGGCTCACGAGACAACGACGCACGGACAACGACGCACGGACGACGCAGGAGAGCGAGGCGCGGGTGACGCAGGTGGACGGCCGCCCCGACGAGCAGCGGACGGAGCGGGTCGAGGCCGCTCGGGACCTGCTGACCCTCGACGAGCTCACGAGCCGCGTCGGGATGAGCGTGCGCAACGTGCGGTTCTACACCACCAAGGGCCTCGTGCCGCCGCCGATCCGGCGCGGCCGCAGCGGCTACTACACCCCCGACCACGTCGCCCGGCTGGAGCTGGTCCGGGAGCTGCAGGGCCACGGCTTCACGCTGGCCGCGATCGAGAAGTACCTCGCCGGCGTCCCCGAGGACGCCACGCCCGAGGACATCGCGCTGCACCGCGCGATGCTCGCCCCCTGGCAGGCCGACGTCCCCGTGGAGATGCCGCGCGCCGAGCTCGAGCGGCGCGCCGGCCGGGCGCTCACCGACGACGAGGTGGCCACCCTCGAGGCCCTCGGCATCCTCCGCCGCTCCCGCCGCGGCCGGTACGAGGTGGCGGCATCGCAGCTGCAGGTGGGCCTCGGCCTGGTCGACCTCGGGTTCCCGACCGAGGCGGCCATCGCGGCCTCGGAGGTGTACGCCGCGCACGGCCGGCAGATCGCCCAGGAGCTCAACGAGCTGTTCCGGACGATGGTGTGGCCGGCGTACAAGGAGGCGGGTGCGCCCGCCGAACGGATCCAGCAGGTCGTCGAGCGGCTCAAGCCGCTCTCGATCGCGAGCCTGGTCGCGGCGTACGAGGCCGCGATGGACGAGGAGCGCCGGGAGCGGATCGCGGCCCGCGCCCGCGGCACGAGGAGGACGCCCCGCTAGGTGGGTGTTCCTAGGCTGGCGCCATGAGCACCGTCCTGGTCACCGGCGCGACCGGTTTCGTCGGGGCCCGGCTGGTGCCGGCCCTCCTGGAGCAGGGTCACGAGGTCCGGGCGATGACGCGCCGCCCCGACGACTACACCGGGCCCGGCAAGCCCGTGCGCGGCGACGTCCACGACCCCGGCACGCTGGGCGAGGCGCTGGTCGGTGTCGACGTGGCGTTCTACCTGGTGCACTCGCTGGGCGACGAGGACTTCGAGCGCAAGGACGCCGACGCCGCCCGGTCCTTCGGGCTGGCCGCGGCCGCCAGCGGGGTCCGGCAGATCGTCTACCTCGGCGGCCTGGGCTCCGAGGACGAGGACCTCTCCCCGCACCTGCGCTCGCGGCGTGAGGTCGAGAAGCTGCTGGGCGAGTCCGGCGTGCCGGTCACCGTGCTGCGCGCGGCGATCGTGGTCGGATCCGGCGGGGTCTCCTGGGAGATGACCCGCCAGCTGGTCAAGAACCTGCCGGCCATGGTGGTCCCACGGTGGGCCTCCACCCGCACCCAGCCGATCGCCATCGCCGACGTCGTGCGCTACCTCGCCGGCGTGGTGGACCGCGAGGAGGCCCTCGGCCGGGTCTTCGAGGTCGGCGGGGGCGACCAGCTGACGTACGCCGAGATGCTCTCGCGCGCCGGCAAGGTGATGCACGGCCGGCCGCTGCCGATCGTGCAAGTCCCCCTCGGCACGCCGTTCCTCTCGCAGTACTGGATCAAGCTGGTGACCGGTGTCGACGCGACCACCGCGGCCAACCTCATCGAGTCGATGGGCATCGAGGTGCTGGTGAGCGAGCACTCGATCCGTGACCTGGTGCCCGGGGAGCCGATGACCTACGTCGAGGCCGTCGAGCAGGCGCTCGCGGAGGACCGCTCCCCTGCTGGGTGAGGAGGTCGCGCAGCGACCGTCTCGAGACCCGTGGGCCGGCCCGACCGTCGGGCGGGTCAGCCGATGACCGGCGGCAGGATCAGGAGCATCGACAGCGACCACGTGCAGTGGGTGAGGATCGGCGCGAGGATGCCGCCCGAGGCCCGGCGCTCGAGCCCGACGACGACGCCCAGCAGGATGGCGGCGAAGGCCAGCATCACGTTGCCGGTCGCGGCGGTCGCGATCACGTAGGCGATCGTCGTCCACACCACCGGCCGGTGCGGGATGGCGGCGTACGCGGCGCCCCGGAAGAACAGCTCCTCGGCCACGCCGTTGACCGCCGTGATCACCACGAGGATCGGCACCGAGCCCTGGTTGGCGTAGCTCAGGACGGCGCTGACCTCGCGTTGGAGGTACGGGATCTCGCGGATCACCAGGCCGCCGAGGACGAAGACGCCGACGATGGCGAGCCCCAGCAGGACGGGGGTGACCACCGGCCGCCGCAGCTCGTCGCGCCAGGCGATCCGCCCGAGGTGCAGCGGCCCGGACAGGAAGGCGCCGCCCGCCCAGATCAGCGCCAGGGCACTGGTGGCGAGGTAGAACAGATCGCTGCCCGGCTCGATGCGGAGGGACAGCCCGAGCACGACGGCACCGAGGAAGACCACGCCGATCGTCACCGCCTGCCGGCGACGCAGGGCGGCCGGGGACTCCCGGTGGTCCCGCGGGACGACGTCCCACAGCGCCCGCTGCAACCAGGTCCGGACCGTGCTCACGTCCCCGACCTTACGGAGGGGTTGTTGGGGTCCGGGTCACACCGGGGCCGCCGTGCCGCGCCTGGCCGTCCGCGCCCACCACGATCGTTCGATTGCGCGGTTGTGGTGGGCGGATCGGCGGCAGAGCGCGGCAGGCGGTCACCACTTCCCAGCAGCTGAACGATCCGGGTGGCCCAGGGGCGCAGGTGGCCCAGGATGGGCTCAGAGGGTCAGCGGCGAGCGGAGGAGAACGACGCCGCGCTGTGCCGGCTGCCGCCGGAGGAGGACGCCGCCGCACCACCCGAACGACGGGGACGCCCGCCGCCGGACTGCCCGGCCGACTGCTGGGCCGAACCCTGCTTCGCGCCGCCCTGCTTGGCGCCGGAAGCCTTCGGGCCGCCCTGGCGCGAGCCGCCCTGGCGGGAGCCGCCCTGCTGGCCCTGCGCGCCACCCCCGGTGCCGCCGCCGGAGCGGCCGCGGC
>NZ_JBNCOG010000026.1:0-50727 GCF_051280745.1 Nocardioides ureilyticus
GCCACGCCGGCGGCCCGGCCGCCACGCCGGCGGCCCGGCCGCCACGCCGGCGGCCCGGCCGCCTGCTCAGTCGGCGTCGAGCCGGGCCAGCTCCTCCTCGGTGAGGTCGAGGTCGGCGGCGGCCGCGGAGTCCGTGATCGACTGCGGACGCTTGGCGCCCGGGATCGGGATGACGACCTGGGACTGCGCGAGCTCCCAGGCGAGCGCGACCTGCTGCGCGCTGACGCCACGGTCGGCGGCGACCTCGGCGAAGGCCGGGTGCTTCTCGGCCAACGACTTGGCATCACCGAGGCCGCCGAGCGGGCTCCACGGGAGGAAGGCGAGCCCGAGCTCCGCGCAGACGTCGATCTCCGGCCGGCTGGAGCGGAACGCCGGGGAGAACTGGTTCTGCACGCTCACCAACGCCTCCCCGAGCACGGCGTGCGCCGCCCGGATCTGGCCGGGGTCGGCGTTGGAGAGGCCGACCATCCGCACCTTCCCGCTCTCCGCGATCTCCTTCATCGTGGCGATGACGTCCTCGTAGGGAACCTTCGGGGAGGGCCGGTGGTGCTGCCAGAGCGCGATCTGCTCGACACCGAGGCGCTGCAGGCTGGCGTCGACGGCGCGACGGAGGTGCTCCGGCGAGCTGTCGGTGTCCCAGCCGCCGCCGTCGGTGCGGACGTGGCCGCCCTTGGTGGCCAGCAGCACCCGGTCCCGCACCCCGAGCTCGTCGATCAGCCCGGCCACCAGCCGCTCGTTCTCCCCCTGGGCGGCCGCCCCCCGCTCCTCGCCCGGACCGTAGGCGTCGGCGGTGTCGAAGAGGGTCACCCCGGCGTCGAGCGCCGCCCGCACCGTGTCGAGCAGCTGCTCGCGCGGCTGGGTGCCGGACTGGTCGAAGGTCATCAGCCCCAGGCCGATGGCGCCGACCGTCTCGCGGCCGACGTGGTCGTTGCCGATCTCCCGTGTCCTCACCCGTCGCCGGTGCCCGGGCAGCGGTGGGCGGAAACCGGGTACGGGGGCGCGGTGGAACGGATCACCCCCACCCTGCTCAGCTGGGCCTCGGTGCTCGAGGAGGGCACGCGCGCCCAGGCCGTGACCACGGCGTCCATGCCGTTCATCCACCCGCACCTGGCCCTGATGCCCGACGCCCACCTCGGCCTCGGTGCGACGGTCGGCTCGGTCATCCCCACCAAGGGCGCGATCATGCCGGCCGCGGTGGGTGTCGACATCGGCTGCGGGATGATCGCCGTGCGGACCCAGCACGGCGCCGACGACCTGCCCCGGGACCGACGCCGGCTGCGGGAGGGCATCGAGCGCGCGGTGCCGCTCTCGGCCGGCGCGCGCAACGACGCGGTGACCAGGGACCACACCCGCGAGCGGCTCGGCGTGCTGCGGCGCGCCGCCCAGGAGGCGGGCTTCGACCCCGCGACCTACAGCAAGCACTGGGAGCTGCAGCTGGGCACGCTCGGGTCCGGGAATCACTTCATCGAGGTGAGCCTCGACGAGGAGGACCGGGTCTGGCTCTTCCTCCACTCCGGCTCGCGCGGAGTCGGCAACAAGATCGCCCAGCAGCACGTGGCAATCGCTCGGAAGCGGTGCGAACGCGAAGGGATCGACCTCCCCCACCGCGACCTGGCGTGGCTGGCGGAGGGCACGACGCAGTTCGACACCTACCTCCGCGAGATGCGGTGGGCCCAGCACTACGCCCTGCTCAACCGCGAGGAGATGATGGACCGGGTGGTGGCCGAACTCCAGGCCTGGACCGGCGAGCCGGTCGAGCGGCGCGAGGAGATCAACTGCCACCACAACTACACCGAGCCCGAGCACCACTTCGGCGAGGACGTCTGGCTCTCCCGCAAGGGTGCGATCAACGCCGAGGCCGGACGGCCGGGCCTCATCCCGGGCTCGATGGGCACGGCGTCGTACGTCGTGGTGGGCCGGGGCAACGCCGACTCGCTCCACTCGGCGCCGCACGGCGCAGGGCGGAACTTCTCCCGGAGCCGCGCGCGCAAGACCTTCAGCCTCGAGCAGCTGCGGGAGGCGATGGCCGGCATCGAGTACCGCGACACCGAGGCCTTCCTGGACGAGATCCCTGCGGCGTACAAGGACATCGACCAGGTGATGGCCGACGCGGCGGACCTCGTGGAGGTCCGCCACGTGCTGCGCCAGGTCGTCAACGTCAAGGGCGACTGAGCGCTCCCACCGGGCGGTCGCCCGGCTCCCCCGCCGACCGCGACCCGCCCGGCCGCTGCCCGGCCGACCGCCCGCCCCTGGGTGCGCGCCACGTCGCCACCGCCATCAGCAGCAGGCCGGTGCCGAGGACCAGTCCGTGGAGCACGCGCAGCCCGGGCGTCCCGAAGAACTGCGGCAGGTACGTCGCCAGGCCGAGCCCGGCGAGCAGGCCCCCGACGCGGCCGACCGGGCCCGTGCGCCACATGCCGTGCGCGAGCCGCCCGCCCACCATCAGCAGCGCCAGCAGGCCGAGGCTGAAGCTGCCGATCTCGAACGGCGCGTAGCGGAAGGAGTCGGCCACCTCGAGGAGCCCGACGTCGCCGGTCTCGAGGGCGTGCCGCCCCACGGCGTTCAGGCCGTACGCCTCCGCGCCGTAGTAGGGCAGCAGGAGGCTGACGGCCAGCCAGGCGCGGGTCTCGGCCTGCCGCACCGGTTGGCCCGTCCAGCGCCACGGTGCCGCCACCGCGGCGACCCGCAGTGCCACGGCGAGGGCGACGAAGCCGACCATGCCGAGCACGTGGGCCGCGACCCAGGCGCCGGAGCCGAGGTCGGCCGCCCCCTCGAGACCGGACTCGGGGCCGTAGGGGCGCAGTGCCGGGTACGTCGCCAGCGCCGCTCCGGCGACGGCCAGGGCGACCGCCGTGGCGGTGCTGCGGGTCGATGTCGTGCTGTCCATGAATGCCTCCGTAGTGTGAGCGGTGCTCTCTGTTGCGGGGACCATGGCACGGCACGCGGACGCAAAGCAAGAGCACCGCTCACATCTGTGTGCGATGCTGCCGACATGTCCAGACCTCCCACGCCGCGCGCGATCGCGCGCGCCGAGACCCTCGGTCGGATCAAGTCGCTCGCGCTCGCGCAGCTCGCCGACTCCGGCGCGACGACGATCTCCCTGAGGGCGATCGCCCGGGACCTGGGCATCGTCTCCAGCGCCATCTACCGCTACTACGGCAGCCGCGACGAGCTCCTCACCGCCCTCATCGTCGACGCGTACGAGGACCTGGCGGCGGCGGTCGAGAGCGCCACCGACCACCCACGACGGGGCGCGCGCCGGCGGTTCGTCGACGGATGCCGGGCCCTGCGCGACTGGGCGCGGTCCGAGCCGCACCGCTGGGCGCTCGTCTACGGCTCCGCGATCCCCGGCTACGTCGCCCCGCAGGACACCGTGGCCCCGGCCGCCCGTGTCGTCCGGGCGCTCTGCGGTCCGGTGGTCGGCCACGTCACCCCGCCCGGCCCCGCCCCGCGCGGGCGCCTGGGCAGCCAGCTGGAGGCGACCGCCGCCGCACTCGACCTCGCCGTCGACCCCTCGGCGATGCTGCTGCTGACCGGGGCCTTCGGCCGGCTCGTCGGGCTGCTGACCCTCGAGCTCAACGGCCACTTCGTCGGCGGGCTCGACCCTGCCGACGAGCTCTGGCTCGCGCTGGTCGAGCGCGAGGCCGACGCCCTGGGCCTGTGAGGCGCGGGGCGGACGAGGGGACCGGTAGGAGCGCGCTCGTAGGCTCGATGACGTGACCACGGTGCGCGAGCGGCTCGGCGAGGCGCTCTTCCTGCGCGTGGCCGGGCCCGACGGACCGCGGCAGCGCGACCGGATCCACCTCACCGAGGGCCCGCGCTGGTTCGCGTCCGACAGCGCCATCGCGCGCGTGCACGGCGACGCCGCGATGTTCGTCGGCGGGATCCGCGCCCTGCTCCTGCAGACCCTGCACCCGGCCGCGATGCGAGCGGTCTCCGAGCACTCCGGCTTCCGCGGCGACATGTGGGGCCGGCTCGCGCGGACCAGCACCTTCCTCGCGGTCACGACGTTCGGCACGGCCGCGGACGCCCAGCAGGCCATCGACGCGGTCCGCCGCATCCACGAGCGGGTCACCGGGACGATGCCCGACGGGTCGCCGTACGCCGCGAGCGACCCGCACCTGCTCGGCTGGGTGCACGTGGCGGAGGTCGACAGCTTCCTGCTGGCCCACACCACGTACGGCGCGGAGCCGCTGGACCAGGCGGGCCGCGACGAGTACGTCGCCCAGACCGCCGAGGTCGCCCGCCGGCTCGGCGTGCTGGACCCGCCGACGACCGAGGCGGAGCTGCGCGAGGCGCTGGCGGCCTACCGCCCCGAGCTGCGCGGCACGCCGGAGGCGCGCGAGGCGGTGCGCTACCTGCTCCTCCGGCCGCCGCTCCCCCTGCCGGCCCGGGGGCCGTACGGCGTGCTGGTCGCCGCCGCCATCGGCCTGATGCCGACCTGGACCCGGCGACACCTGGTGCTCCCGTGGTTCCCCCTCTCGGAGCGGACCGTCGTCCGGGCGCTGGGCACCCTCGCGGTCGGCACGATCCGCTGGGCGATGACCGGTCCGCGTCTTGAGGCAAGCCTGCGCCGTTCTTGAGCACGCCGGGCACCGGGGTTCCTACCATCGACAGCATGGGGACCACTTCTGCCCGCACCTCGGCGCGGCTGCGCCTGACGACGCTGCGGGCACTCCTGTCCTCGCTCCTCGTCCTGGGCGTCGCCCTGTCGGCCGTGACGGTCCCCGCCGCGCCGGCGCAGGCAGCCCACGGCAAGGCCGTCGGCCAGGTCATCGGGACCCAGGACGGCAAGCTGCGGACGAAGATGCTCTGGTTCGACGAGGACTGGGGCTACCTCGGCCAGCGCCGGCTCGACGGCACCATCTACTCGCTCTCGCTCCCTCCCGGCACCTACCACCTCCAGTTCGTCGACCTCCGCCCCGCCTACGACGTCACGAAGTACGCACCCAGTGACGTGTCGGTGACCGTGCGCTCCGGCCAGGTGGTGCAGCGAGACGTCCGGATGCGGCGCGGTGCGGCCATCACCGGCACGGTCCGGGCGGGCGGGCGCCCCGCCTCGGGCGCCCGAGTGGTGGCCGCGAACACCCACGAGCAGTCCTTCGAGGTCAAGGCCGACCGCAAGGGCCGGTTCGCCGTCGCCGGCCTCCCGGCCGGCAGCTACTCCGTCTTCACCTACGACCGCGGCGAGGCCTACGTCGGCAGGTCCACCTGGGTGCCCGGCCTCGCCCTCGGCAAGGCGGCGAACGTGCCGATCGCGCTCACCAAGCGGGGCGGCAGCCTGCTGGTCCAGCTGCGGAAGGCCGACGGCTCCCCCATGGGCGGAAGCTTCCACGTCACCGTCGTGAGCAAGGCCAGCGGACAGTTCTGGACCGTACGGGCCCGCCGTGGCGAGGTCTCCTTCCCGAACCTCTTCCCGGGCCGCTACCGGATGGTCGCACCGGGTGTGGGCAGCTGGTTCGCCCGCAGCGGCGACGTCAGCGGCGCGGCGGTGAAGAGCGGCCGGGCGGACCTGGCCAGCACCTTCCGGTGGACCAAGCGCGGGGCGTGGGTCAGCGGCGTCGTCGTCGACGAGGCCGACGGCGAGACGCCGATGGTCGGCGCGCAGGTGCTGCTCCTGGACCAGGCCGGCCGGCGGCTCGACGAGACCGCCACCCGGACCGACGGCAGCTTCACCCTCGACGGCCAGGTCCCGACGCAGAGCGGCCTCCAGGTGGTCGTCAACCCGTCCGGCGGTGGCTGGATGGCCGGCGTCAGCTGGTGCCGGTTCGAGAGCGTGACGAGCGGCCCGTGGTCCGTGGTCGCCGGCCGGGAGCGGTGGGTGGACGCCATCACGCTGCCGCACGCGCCGGCCGAGACCGTCCAGTGCGCCGTCTGAACGGCGGGCGGCCGGGTCAGGCCACCGTCATGTCGGTGTCGCTCCAGTAGGCCCGCATGCTCGTGATCCGGGCATCGTCGTCGAAGGTCATCACGTCGAACGGCGCGAGCACGTAGGTCTGGTCGCCCGCCTTCGTGCGCACCTCGAAGTGGAAGACCGCCTCGCCGGCCACGACCCGCGCCGCCACGAGGCGGGTCTCCTGCTCCGGCGGCTCGAGCGTCGCGTAGAACGCCTCGATCTGCTCCCGCGTCGTCAGCACCTCGCTGCCCACCGGGTCCTCGACGGTGGCCCCGTCGGCGTAGAGCTCGCTGATCTGCTTGGCGGTCCCCGTCGCGACCAGGGCGACGTACCGCTCGACGACGGCGCGGACGGCTTCGTTGCTGGCAGGCATGGCCGGCACCGTACTGCTTCCGCCACACTGGGGCGGTGGCCCTCCCACTCGCCTCCTGGCCCCTCCCGACCGGTGAGGAGCTGCGCGACCGGCTCGCGGCCGCGTACGCCGCGCCGGGCCGCGACTACCACGACACCCGTCACCTGGCGGAGGTCCTGGCGCGTCTCGCCGAGCTCGCCGAGCGGGGCGCGGCGTACGACCGCGTGCCGGTGCTGCTGGCGGCGTGGTTCCACGACGGCGTGTACGACGGCGAGCGCGACGCCGAGGAGCGCTCGGCCGTGTGGGCCGAGGACGCCCTGGAGGGGCTGGTGCCGCCCGACGTCGTGGCGGAGGTGGCGCGACTGGTGCGGCTGACCGAGACCCACCGCCCCGAGGACGGCGACGCGAACGGCAGCGCCCTCTCCGACGCCGACCTCGCGATCCTCGCGGCCCCCGACGAGCGCTACCGGGAGTACGTCGCCTCCGTGCGCCGCGAGTTCGCCCACCTCCCGGACGAGCTCTTCCGGAAGGGCCGCGCCCAGGTGCTGCGAGCCCTGGCCGAGAAGGAGCACCTGTTCCACACCGCCTGGGCGCGGGCGCAGTGGGAGGCTCCGGCGCGGGCCAACCTCGAGCGGGAGCTCGCGGAGCTGACCATCGCCGGCGGCTGACCGCCCCCGAGCCGGCTCAGCGCAGCGCCAGCGAGCCCGACACGTCGGGCTCCCACGGCAGGCGCCCGTCCTCGGCGATCCGCGCGTCCAGCCCGGCGGCGACCTCCGCCGGCCAGGGCGCCGTGCGCCGGGTCCCGAGGTCGACGTGGAGGAAGATCTCCTCCATCACGTAGCTCAGCCGCTGGTGGGTGTCGTCGAGCAGGTACACCAGGGCGTGGGCGGCCCGCTCGGAGCGACCGAGCATCCGGACCCGGGCCGAGAGCATGTCGCCGGTGCGGAGCTCGGCGAGGTAGACCAGGTGGTGCTCGGCGGAGAAGCAGGCGTGCCCCTGGACCGGCCAGTTCTGGGGGATCCCGAGCTCGACCAGCGACTCGTCGAGGCCCTCGCTCGCGATGCCCGTGTAGTGGCGGACGTTGAGGTGGCCGTTGGCGTCCTCGAAGGCGATGGGGACCGGCTGCTCGACGTAGGCCGGCATGCCGACCAGCTGGTCGTAGCTCGGGTGGGGTGCGCTCACCGACGCGACGATAGCGGCTGGTCCTCCGCCCCCGCCGACGGCACTGTCGGTGAGACGGGTGGCGCCGCGCTTGCGCCGGCGCAGCCCGGCGACGACCAGCCGGGCGACGAGCTCGCGGGAGCTGACGGGCTGGGCGCCCGCCTCGACCACGCGGTCGTACCACTCGGCCGGTACGTCGTAGTGGTCGCGGTCGAAGCCCCGCTCCGGGATGCCGAGACCGCGGGCGAAGGCGTGCAGCTCCGCGAAGGAGGCGTCGCTGGCCAGGTGGGACCACAGCCGGCCGTGCCCGGGGGCGTTCGGTGGGTCGACCAGGATCACGCCGCTGTCACCCGCATGCGCCGATGCTAGGCCGGGGGTGCCCAGCGACGGGCGAGGTCGGCGAGGACCCTGCCCACCAGCAGCGGCCCCGGCCGCTCCCACACCTCCTGCCACGTGGTCCGGCCGGCCGCGACCGCCTCCGCGACCTCGCGCAGCTGCGCCGGGGCGTCCCCCGCGCAGGCCGCCGCCAGGGCGGCACGGAGGGTCGCGTCGACCTCGGTCACGCCGCCGCCAGGTCGGCGAAGGAGCCGAGGCGGCCGCGCTGCAGCTCCGCCCACGCGGAGACCGTGCGGTGGAGGGCCCGCAGGTCCTCCACGAGCCCGAGCACGCGCCGTACGTCGTCGACGAGGTCGGTCACCACCTCGAGGCCGTGCAGAGCCACCTCGCCGGCGAGGGCGGCCCACCCCGCCGGCCCGCCGGCCCGGGCGAGCAGCCGGCACGCGAGCCGACCGAGCGCCTTGCCCAGCTCGACGACGAGCTCCTCGACCCGCACGCCCAGGCGCTCCGAGGCGTCGGCGATCTCCTCGAAGAGGATCGATCCCCGGCGCACCCCCTCGGCCACCACCCGGGCGGTCACCGCCTGGGCCTGGAGCCGGGCGAGGAACGCCGCCCCCGCGAGGCCCCGCCACGCCGGCAGCACGGCCACGCAGAGCCCGGTGAGGTTGCCGGTCCAGGTCTCCAGCGCGTCGGCGACCCGGTGGCAGGCGTGGGCGTTGCGCCGGATGGCGCCGTAGTCGCCGCTCACCGGGTGGACCAGCAGCTCCTCGAGCGATCCCTCCGGGAGCAGCGTGAGGCCGGCACCGGCCTGGTTCAGGACCCGGATGCCGGTGTTGACCACGTCGCGCAACGCCGACAGCGAGGCGTCCCACGCGCCGAACGTGGCGTCGTGGCGCAGCTCGCGCCCACCGGGCTCGGGCGCCCGCAGGTCCGGGACGACGAGCTCCACGGCCAGCATCAGCCGACCTCGGGGCAGTGGTCCGCCGCGCGACGGTCCGCCGCCTCGAGCTCTCGGGCGGCGACTTCGATGCCCGTCCGGAGCTCGGCCAGCTCGCCGACCGCCGCCCGCCCCGCCTCCTCGAAGGCCCACCGGACCACCTCCATGGCCTCGGCGAGCGGTCGCAGCAGGCACACGGGGCTCGGCTCGAACCCCTCGCGCCGCGCCACCCAGCGCACGGCGTACGCCGTCACGTCCGCGGCCTGCCCGGCCGCCTCGTCGAGCAGCAGGGGCAGCCGCCTCAGGTCGTCCCAGTCAGCCGTGATCCCGTCCATCCCGCACCTCACCGTCCCTCTCCGCCAGCACCGACCACCCGTCGCGGCCGGGGCCCTGCGACTGCCCGCCGGGGGACGGCCTTGAAACGCGCGCAACCATGGGCCTGTGGACAACGCGCTGCTCTTCGACGCCCGGGCCCGGGTCCTGGCGGACCTGCAGGCCCGCGGGCACGCGACGGCCGCGGCCGTGTCCGTCCTTGAGGACGCCTGCTCCTCGCGCCAGTGGTGGGCCGAGCAGTGGCCGCAGGGAGAGGAGTACGTCGCCGGGCTGGTCGCCCAGGACGTCCAGGACGCGCTCTTCGAGACCGTCGGACGCTGGCCGCTGTGCCTGGGCTGCCAGGGCAAGCCCGAGCACGCCCTCTACATCCAGCCCGACCTGGGCGGCCCCGACCCGGTCTGGGTCTGCGAGGAGTCGGGCGAGGCGATCGCCCCGCTGGGGAGCCTGTGAGCGGCGAGCCGGACGGGGGCCGTCAGCCCTCGTGCCCGAGCTGCACCCAGAGCGTGAACCGGTCCGCGCGGTAGACGGTGCGGGAGACCTCGACGACCTTCTCACCGGCGATCGCACGGCGCGAGTGCCGCAGCACCGGCGCTCCCTGCTCGACGTCGAGCAGCTTGGCCTCCTCCGCGGTCGCCTGGTCGGCGGCGATGGAGTCCTCGGCCCAGGTGGGGCGCAGGCCGCGGATCTCCAGGGCCTCGTAGAGGCTGGTCGGCATGCCGCTCTGCAGGAAGCCGGGGAGCAGCACCTCGTTGAGGTAGGCGTCCTCGAGACACATCGGGATGGCGTCGGCGCGCCGGAGCCGTCGCCAGTGGATGACCGCGTCGCCCTCGGACAGGTTCAGCGCCCGCGCGACACCCGGGCCGGCCTGCTCCCGGCGGGCCAGCAACGTCGAGGACTCGGCGAGCAGGCCACGCCGGTTCATCTCCTCGGTGTAGCCGGTGATCCGGCTGGCGCTGCGTCGCGGCCGCGCGACGAAGGTGCCGCGCCCGGGGATCCGCTCGAGCAGCCCCTCCACCACGAGGGCGTCCATCGCCTGACGGACGGTCATCCGCGCGACACCGAACCGATGGACCAGCTCGCGCTCCGAGGGAGCGGGCGATCCGGGAGCGCTCCCGTTGACCAGGGAACGCACGTACTCGCGCACTTGGACGTGCTTCAACGCACGTCCGTCCGACACCAGCACCTCGTCCACGCCACGGAGCGTAGGCGGACCAGACCACCGCTGTCCTGGGATTCGGAGAACCCGCAGACACCCTTGCGCCTCGAACACCTGTTCGATAGCCTGCGGCGGGTGGACTTCCAGACCTCCCTCTTCGCCACGGAGGAGCCCGGGCAGGCGGCCGGCGACCGACCGCAGGGCCGCCGGCGAGCGCTGGTGGCCGACCTGCGGGGAGCCGAGCGGCACCCGCTCAGCCACGGCGCCTGGGTCGACGTACGCCGGTCCTGGCTGCCCGTCCCCGACGACGTCTTCGCGACGCTGGTGTCCTCCGTGCCGTGGCGCCGCGACCGGCGGCAGATGTACGACCGGGTCGTCGACGTGCCGCGGCTGCTGCACACCTACCTGGCCGGTGAGGAGCTCCCCCACCCGGCGCTCACCGACGCCCGGGAGGCGCTGAGCGCGCACTACCTCCCCGAGCTCGGCGAGCCGTTCCGGACGGCCGGCTGCTGCTACTACCGCGACGGCCGCGACAGCGTGGCGTGGCACGGCGACACCATCGGTCGTGGCTCCAGCCGCGACACCATGGTCGCCATCGTGTCGGTCGGCGACCCGCGCCGGCTGCACCTGCGGCCCCGGTCCGGCGGCCGCGCGATCCAGATCGAGATGGGCCACGGCGACCTCGTCGTCATGGGCGGGTCCTGCCAGCGCACCTGGGAGCACGCGGTGCCGAAGGTCGCCTCCGCCGGGCCGCGGATCTCGGTGCAGTTCCGGCCGTTCGGCGTGTTCTGACCTCGAGCGGGTCGGTGGAAGACTTCCCGCCCTGATGAGCACCCCGCACGACACCACCTCGCCGACCCGCCTGACCCTCGCCTCGTTCTGGAGCGACCTCCCCCGCGAGGGGCGGCTGCTGCTCTCGGTCGTCGTCCTGCAGTTCCTCGGGACCGGCCTGGTGCTCCCCTTCCACGTCGTCTACCTCAACGAGGTCCGGGACTTCCCGCTGAGCGACGTCGGCCTGCTGCTCGCAGTGCCCCCGCTCATGGGATTCCTCGCCGTCGGGCCGACCGGCGCCGCCATCGACCGCCTCGGCGCCCGCCGGATCCTCATCGGAGCGCTGGGACTCCTCGTGGTGGGGAACGTGGTGCTCTCGTTGGCCGCGACGCCCGCGGCCGCGGCCGTCGCCCTCTCGATGTCCGGCGTGGCGCTCGGGGTCTCCTGGCCGGCCAGCCAGAGCCTCATCGCGGCGGTCGTGCCCCGGGCGTTGCGCCAGCGGTACTTCGGCGTGAACTTCACGCTGCTCAACCTCGGCATCGGGCTCGGCGGGGTCATCGGTGGCCTCGTGGTCGACGTCGACCGGCTGGTCACCTTCCAGGCGATCTACCTCGGCGACGCGGCGAGCTACCTCCCGGCGCTGTTCCTCCTCCTCGTGCCGTTGCGCCACGTCGCCGGTCGACCCGTGCCGGACGCCACGGCCACCGAGGACCGGGCGTCCTACCTGGCCGTGCTGCGCCGCCCGGCGGTGGCCTCGCTCATGGCACTGGGCTTCTGCGCGTCGTTCGTGGGGTACGCCCAGCTCAACGCCGGCATGCCGGCGTACGCCCGCGCGGTGGGCGAGGTCTCCACCGAGGGGCTCGGGTTCGCCTTCGCCGCCAACACCCTGGTGATCGTGGTGCTCCAGCTGGCGGTGCTCGGCCGGATCGAGGGTCGCCGTCGGACCCGCGTGATCGTGGTGATGGCGTTGCTGTGGGCGGTGGCGTGGCTGCTGCTCGGCGCCTCCGGGCTGGTGGCCGGCACCCTCGGCGCGACCCTCCTCGTGGCGGCGTGCGCGTCCGTCTTCGGGCTCGGCGAGACGCTGCTGCAGCCGACCATCCCGGCGCTGGTCAACGACCTCGCGCCCGACCACCTCCGTGGCCGCTACAACGCGCTCAGCTCGGGCTCCTTCCAGCTGGCCCAGGTGGTCGCGCCGGCGGTCGCCGGCTACCTCATCGGCCACTCACTGGGCGAGGTGTACGTCGCGTCGCTGGTCCTCGGCTGCCTCGCCGTCGCCGCACACGCCGTGCTGCGCGTCGAGCGCCGGCTGCCGCCCGGCGTCAACGGGGTCCACGTGCCCGAGCACCCCGTCGACGCCGCGCGACCGGCACCCCACGTCAGCGAGAACGCCGTCTCCTGAGCACCAGGAGCAGCAGCACGACCAGGAGCCCGGCACCGGCCTGCTTGCCGTAGCTCCTGAGCAGCACCGGCAGCACGGCGGCGCCCATGTCGAGGGCGTCGTCGGCGCGTCCGCCAGAGCCTGCTCCCGGGCCTGCTCCCGGGCCTGCTCCCGGGCCTGCTCCCGGGCCTCCTCCCGACGCTGGTGCCGGCGGCGGGTTGCCCGTCGTGGCGACGACGGGCGCGACCTCGTCGGCGGCCACGGAGTCGTCGGCCCCCGAGGCCGCCACCGTGCCGGCGAGGTCACCGGCCGGCGCCGCCCCCTGGCCGGCCGGCTCGGAGGGGCCGGTCAGCCGCTGCTCCAGGCAGGCCACGAACTGGCCGAGCAGCTTGTCGGAGACGTCCTGCATCACGCCCCGGCCGAACTGCGCCGGCTTGCCGGTGATCGACAGGTCGGTCACCACGACCACGTCGGTGGACCCGCCGCTGTCCGCCATGGTCAGCGTGACCGTGGCCCCGGCCGTGCCGTTGCCGCGCTTGTCCTTGCCCTTCGCCTCGACGACGAACCGGTGGGCCGCCTCGTCCTTCTCCACGAAGGTCCCCGAGCCGCCGTAGACCAACGCGATCGGGCCCAGCTTGACCTTGACCGTGCCGGTGAAGGAGTCGTCCTCGACCGAGGTCACGGTCGCGCCGGGGAAGCACTCGGCCACGGACGCGATGTCGTTGAAGTGGTCCCACGCCTCCGCGACGCCCGTGGGGACGGTGAACTCGTGACGGAGGTCCATCAGCCGCCGCTCCCGGCCGCCGACCCTGCCGCGGCCAGCACGGCCCGGCGGGTCAGGACCGTCGCCAGGTGCCGGCGGTAGTCGGCGTCACCGTTGAGGTCCGAGGGCGGGTCGGCGCCCTCCGCGGCCCGTGCGGCGGCGGCGCGCACCGCGTCCTCCGTGGCGGGCCGGCCGCGCAGGGCCTCCTCCACCGCCCTGGCGCGCAGCGGGGTGCTGCCCATGTTCGTGAGCCCGATCCGGGCGTCGGCGATCACCCTGTCGTCGGGCGGGCCCTCGATGCGCAGCGCGGCCGCCACGGCCACGATCGGCCACTGGTGGGCCACCCGCACGAACTTCTCGTAGTGGCTGCCCCAGCCGGTGTGCTTGGGCAGGTGCACCTCGGTGAGGATCTCGTCCTCCCCGATGGCGGTCTCGAAGAGCCCGACGAAGAAGTCCTCCGCCTCGACCGTCCGGGTCCCGCTCGGGCCCTGGACGACGAACCGGGCACCGAGGGCCAGGGCCGGCGCCCCGAGGTCGCCGGCGGGGTCGGCATGGGCCAGCGCACCGCCGAAGGTGCCCCGGTGGCGGATCTGGGCGTCGGCCAGGTGCTCGACCGCCTCGGCGACCAGGCCGGCGTGCTCTGCGACCAGCGGGTCCGAGCCGACCACGGAGTGCGGCGTCATCGCGCCGACGACGATCGCGTCACCGGCGTCGCGGACCCCGCGCAGGGACGGGATCCGGCCGAGGTCGATGACCATCTCGGGTGCGTTCAGCCGCATCCGCAGCACCGGCAGCAGGCTCTGCCCGCCGGCGAGGATCTTGGCCTCGTCGCCGTGCTCGGAGAGCGCGGCCAGCGCCTCCTCGACGGTGGTGGGCGCGACGTAGTCGAACTGCGCGGGGATCATCGGTCGCCTCCTGTGGTGCGGTCGACGGTGCCTTCCATGCCCGTCGACGCGTCGAAGTGCGGGGCAGCCGCACCGGTGGTGGGCTCCGTGCCGGAGCCGGCGTCCTGGATGGCGCGCCAGACCCGCTCGGGAGTGCACGGCATGCGGACGTCGTGGATGCCGAGGTGGCGCAGGGCGTCGACCACCGCGTTCACCACCGCAGGGGTGGAGGCGATGGTCCCGGCCTCGCCGACGCCCTTCGTGCCGAGCGTGTTCGTCAGCGACGGGGTCGTCGTGTGGTCGACCTCGAAGCTGATGGTGTCCGCGGCGGTCGGCAGCAGGTAGTCGGTGAACGATCCCGAGACCAGCGTCCCGGAGTCGTCGTACACCGCCTCCTCCCACAGCGCCTGGGCGATGCCCTGCACCAGCCCGCCGTGGACCTGGCCGGAGACGATCAGCGGGTTGATCACGTTCCCGATGTCGTCGACGCAGGTGTACTTCCGCATCCGCAGCGCGCCGGTCTCGGTGTCGACCTCCATCGCGCACAGGTGCGTGCCGTGCGGGTAGTTGAAGTTCACGGGGTCGTAGGTGGCGTCGGAGTCGAGCGACGGCTCCATCCCGTCCGGCAGGTTGTGCGCGGCGAAGACCGCCGTGGCGATCTCCTGGATCGCGACCCCCTGGTCGGTGCCGCGGACGGTGAACCGGCCCCCGGCGAACTCCAGGTCCTCGGCGGAGGCCTCGAGCAGGTGGGCGGCCACGTCCTTGGCCTTCTCGACGACCTTGTCGGTGGCCTTGACCAGGGCCTCGCCACCGACGACGAGCGAGCGGGAGCCGTAGGTGTCGAGGCCCTTGGGCGCGACCTGGGTGTCGCCGTGGAGCACCTCGACGTCCTCGAACGGCACGCCGAGCCGGTCGGCGACGATCTGGCTGAACGCCGTCTCGTGGCCCTGGCCGTGGCCGCTGGCCCCGGTGACGACCTCGACCTTGCCGGTGGCGAGCATGCGGACGCTGGCGTGCTCCCAGCCGCCGGCGCCGTAGTCGAGCTGGCCCAGCACCCGCGACGGCGCCAGCCCGCACATCTCGGTGAAGGTCGAGACGCCGATGCCGAGCTGGACCGGGTCGCCCGACTCGCGCCGGCGGCGCTGCTCGGCCCGCAGCTCGTCGTACCCGAAGAGGTCCTTGGCGTGGGCCGTGGCCTTCTCGTAGTTGCCCGAGTCGTACTCCAGCCCGGCCACCGTGGTGAACGGGAACTCCTCGTGGGTGATCCAGTTCTTCTCCCGGATCTCCAGCGGGTCGACGCCGACCTCGGCCGCGAGCTCGTCCATCAGCCGCTCGATGGCGAAGGTGGCCTCGGGCCGGCCGGCGCCGCGGTAGGCGTCGGTCCAGGTCTTGTTGGTCAGCACCGTCTGGACGGCGAAGTGGTAGGCCGGGAACTTGTAGATCGCGTTGAACATGAAGGCGCCCAGCACGGGCACCCCGCCGCCGACCAGCGAGATGTAGGCCCCGAGGTCGGCGAGGAGCTCGACCTTGAGGCCCGTGACGGTGCCGTCCTTCTCCGCCGACAGGGTCAGCTTCTGCCACTGGTCGCGGCCGTGGTGGGCCGCCATCAGCGACTCGCTGCGGGTCTCGGTGTACTTCACCGGCTTGCCGGTCCGCCGGGCGAGCGCGACGGTGATCCACTCCTCGGGGGTCGTCTGCAGCTTGCCGCCGAAGCCGCCGCCGACGTCGGGCGCGATGACCCGCAGCTTGGACTCGGGGATGCCGGTCGTCGCCGCGAGCGCGAACCGGAGGATGTGCGGGATCTGCGTCGCCGACCAGACCGTCAGCTGCTCGCCCGTCGGGTCCACCACCGTCGACCGCGGCTCCATGAAGGCCGGGATGAGCCGCTGCTGGCGGTACTCCCGCTCCAGCACGATGCCGTCCGCTCGCGCCTTCGCGATCGCCTCGTCGACGTCGCCGCCGGTGCCGGCCTCACCGGAGTCGAAGACCCAGTACGCCGACTTGTTGGTGCCGAGGTCGGGGTGGGCCAACGCTCCCCCGTTGTCGGCGTCCGCGGCCGCGGCCTCCTTCAGGTCGAGCGCGGCCGGCAGCTCGTCGTACTCGACGTCGACGAGCTCGGCCGCGTCCCTTGCCTCCGCCGCGCTGCGGGCGACCACCACCGCGACGATCTCGCCGGCGAAGGCGACCCGGTCG
Source organism: Nocardioides ureilyticus (assembly GCF_051280745.1). Classification (NCBI taxonomy): domain Bacteria; kingdom Bacillati; phylum Actinomycetota; class Actinomycetes; order Propionibacteriales; family Nocardioidaceae; genus Nocardioides; species Nocardioides ureilyticus. The sequence continues at coordinate 16,161 of NZ_JBNCOG010000026.1, forward strand.
ATCGCGACCGGCAGGTGGGTGGGGGTCACCTGGTCGGGCGTGATCGGCCAGGCGTTGATCAGGGTGCCCTGCGTCTCGGCGAGGTCCTGGCCGGTGACGACGTCGACGACGTTCGTGCTGCGCTTGGCCTCCGCGGTGTCGATGCTGGTGATCCGGGCGTGTGCGAAGGGGCTGCGCACCATCGCCAGGTGCAGCATGCCGGGGAGCTGGATGTTGTCGGTCCAGCGCGTGCGGCCGGTGATCAGCCGCTGGTCCTCCTTGCGACGGCGGTCCTTGCCGATCTCCTTCTCGGGCGCCTCGGCGTCGGGCCGGGCCTCGGTGGCCGTCACTGCGCCGCCCCTGCCGGGCTCGTGGCCGCCGCGCGCTGCACGGCCTTGACGATGTTGTGGTAGCCCGTGCAGCGGCAGAGGTTGCCCTCGAGCCCCTGCCGGATCTCGTCCTCGGTGGGGTCCGGGTTCTCCTCCAGCAGGGCGATGCTCTGCATGATCATCCCCGGCGTGCAGAAGCCGCACTGCAGCCCGTGGCACTCACGGAAGGCCTCCTGCACCGGGTGCAGCCTGCCGTCGGTGGCCAGCCCCTCGACGGTGGCGACGTCCGCGCCGTCGGCCTGCACGGCCAGGACGTTGCACGACTTCACGCTCGTGCCGTCGAGGTGGACGGTGCAGGCGCCGCAGTTGCTGGTGTCGCAACCGACGACCGTTCCCGTCTTGCCGAGCTTCTCGCGCAGGTAGTGCACCAGCAGCATGCGTGGCTCGACGTCGTCGGAGACCGACGAGCCGTCCACGGTGAGGTTGATCCGGACCATGGCTCTCCCTAGTGGCGTCGCAGTGGCGTCCCAGTGGCGGGATGTGACCCGGCTCACGCTAGGACTCCGACGGTTGGCCGTTCGTTGGTCGGCCGGAGAGCGGTGGAGGTAGCGTGGTCAGTCGGCGCGGGCCATGGCGAAGAGGTCGCGCAGCAGCTCGGCCAGGAGGGGCAGCGCGGTGCGCGCGTCGGCGCCGAGGAGCGCGTCCGCGCGAGCCGCTCGAACCCGGTCCCCCAGCTCGGCGAAGGTGGCGCCGACCGACAGCGTCTCGACGTCGGCGCGGCTCAGCCGACCGTCGGCGTCGACCTCGATCATCACGTCGACGCAGCTCCCGTCGCCGTGCTCCTCCTGGTCGTGCGCCTGCGGCAGCCGCGGGTAGCCCGCCTGCAGGTCGCGGTACCCGGCGCACCAGAGCACGCTGCCGGGGCCGAGCGGACCGGTCGACGTGCCGGGGGTGCCAGCCGGTGCCTCCGCCGCCTCCGCGGCCTCCGCGTCGGGGCCGAACAGCTCGACCGGGAGCGCCGGCCGCACGACCGCCTCGACCAGGTCGTCGGTCTCACGGCTCCGCACCGGGCCAGCGTAGGCATGACCGGGTCCGACTGCGGCCCGCCCGCAGCACAGGACTAGCGTGCCCGCGACCCGCACGCACGAGGAGGGAGGCCGATGCGACGCGCACCACGACCTGCGCCGGCGTTCGACAAGCGCAGGCGGTTGATCAACTGGCACCCCGCCCGCCTCGTCGTCATCGGCTTCGCCGTCGCCATCGCGATCGGCACGGCGCTGCTCGCGCTGCCCGTGTCGAGCGAGGAGGGGGAGCCGACGTCCCTGCTCACCGCCGCCTTCACCGCGACCTCGGCCGTGTGCGTCACCGGGCTGGCCGTCGTCGACACCGCCGGTCACTGGTCGACGTTCGGGGAGTGGGTGATCCTCGGGATGATCCAGCTCGGCGGGCTGGGCATCATGACGTTCGCCTCGCTGCTCGGCATCCTCGTGTGGCGGCGGCTCGGGCTCCGCTCGCGGATGATCGCCGCCACGGAGACCAAGGCCGTCGGGCTCGGCGAGGTGCGCTCGGTGGTCCGCGGGGTCGTCGTCACGAGCCTCGCCTTCGAGGCCGTCACGGCCGTCGCACTGACCCTCCGCTTCGCCCTCGGGTACGACGAGGCGTGGCCGCGTGCGGCGTACCTCGGCGTCTTCCACGCGGTGTCGGCGTTCAACAACGCCGGCTTCGCCCTGTGGAGCGACAGCCTCACGCAGTTCGCCACCGACCCGTGGATCTGCCTGCCCATCGCCTTCGCCGTCATCGCCGGCGGCCTCGGCTTCCCGGTGTGGATCGAGCTCCGGCGCCACCTCGGCCGCTCGCGGAAGTGGAGCATGCACACCCGGATGACCCTGTGGGCCACCGTCGTCCTCCTGGTCCTCGGCACCGTCTTCGTCACCGCGAACGAGTGGAGCAACCCCGCCACCCTGGGGGCCTACGAGCGTCCCGACCGGCTGCTCGTCGGCTTCTTCCACTCGGTCATGCCGCGCACCGCCGGCTTCAACGCCATCGACTACGGCCAGGTCCGCGAGGGCACGCTCCTCGGCACCGAGATCCTGATGTTCATCGGCGGCGGCGCGGCCGGCACCGCCGGTGGCATCAAGGTGACGACCTTCGTCCTGCTGCTCTTCGTCATCTGGGCCGAGGTGCGGGGCGAGCCGGAGGTGGAGGCCTTCGAGCGCCGGATCGGCGAACGGGCCGTCCGCCAGGCGCTGACGGTCGCCCTGCTGGGCGTCGCCGCCGTGGTCGCCGGGACGCTCGCGCTGCTCGAGGTGAGCGACGAGCCGACGCGGGCGGTGCTCTTCGAGTCGGTCTCGGCCTTCGCGACCGTCGGCCTGTCCACGGGGATCACCGCCGCCCTCCCCGACTCCGGGCAGGTCGTCCTCATCGTCTTGATGTTCCTCGGCCGGCTCGGGCCGGTCACCCTGGTCTCGGCGTTGGCGCTCCGCGAACGCCCCTCGTTGCACCGCCTCCCGGAAGGACGGCCGATCATTGGCTAGGAAGAATCTCAGCGGAGTGGCCGTCCTCGGCCTCGGCCGTTTCGGCCGCTCCCTCGCGCTCGAGCTGGCCGCCGACGACGTCGAGGTGCTCGGCGTCGACTCCGACGGCCGGATCGTGCAGTCGCTGGCGGGGCGGCTGACCCACGTCGTGGAGGCCGACACCACCGACGAGGACGCGATGCGCCAGCTCGGGATCGCCGAGCTCGACGTGGTGGTCGTCGGCGTCGGCAACGACCTCGAGTCGAGCATCCTCACCGCCTCGGTCGCGCTGAGCCTGGGCGTCCGGGACGTGTGGGCGAAGGCGATCAGCTCCGCCCACGCCCGGATCCTCACCCAGGTGGGCGTCCACCACGTCGTCCGCCCCGAGCACGACATGGGCCGCCGGGTCGCGCACCTGGTGCGCGGCGGGATGGTGGAGTACATCGAGTTCGACGACGGCTACGCGTTCGCGAAGACCGCACCGCCGCCCGGGCTGGTCAACCGGAGCCTCGCCGGCTACGGCGTCCGGGCGCAGTACGGCGTCACCGTCGTGGGCGTGAAGGCCGGCGCCGGCGAGTTCACCTACGCGACGCCGGAGACGGTGCTGCGTGCGGGCGACCAGATCATCGTCTCCGGGCCGCGCGCCAAGGTGGAGGCGTTCAGCCGGCTGACCTGAGCGCTCCTCCGCGTCCGCCTCAGCCGGCGTGGGCGACCGCGAGCCGGCCCTTGAGCAGCGGGACGGCCGGGTGCGGCGTGCCCGCGAGCCGGGCGAGGCAGACCTCGAGCACCTCGGCGTCGTACGGCGCCAGCTCGCTGTAGCGGACCACGGCGTCGGGCTGCGGGTCGGCGAGGAGCGCCTCCCGCAGCGCGACGGCGACGTACTCGGCGAGCTCGTGCAGGGCGGGGCTGTTGGTGCCGGGCAGCAGGTCGCCACGGTAGGCGTCGACCGCGGCCGCGACGTCGCCGCGGCGCAGCAGCGCGAGGACGTGGTCGACGTCGGTCGCGACCGGCATGAGCAGGCGGTAGGGCCGTGACGAGAGCTGCCCGCCGAGGGCTGCGCGCAGGTGGGACACCTCGGCCTTGAGGGTCGAGAAGGTGACGGCCTGGTCGCCGTAGACGAGCGCGTGCAGCTGGTCGAGCGAGAGCCCCTCGGGGTGCATCGCGAGTAGGGCGAGGATCTCGGTCTGGCGCCGGTTGAGCAGCAGCCGCTGGCCGTCGAGGCGGGTCTCGGCGGTGCCGAGCAGGGTCATGACCAGGCCCGGGTCACCGGTCTCCTCCCGGCCGCCGTGCGTGCGGGAGCGGGGCATCGCCGACTCGATGAGCCGCGCCATCACCCGCGCCGTCGCCAGGCCGATGGGGTGGGTGCGCTCCCAGGTGGTCGACAGGTCGATGACGCCGAGCTGCGCCCCGCTCACCGGGTCGTGCACCGGGGCGGCCCAGCAGACCCAGTTGTGGACGATCGGTGCGTAGTGCTCGGCGCTGAAGACCATCGAGGGCGTGCCCAACCGGTTCGCCAGGTCGAGGGCGTTGGTGCCCACGGAGCGGTCGTCCCACCGGCCGCCGGCCACGAAGTTCACCGTCTCGGCCTTGCGGCGCATGACGCGCCCGCCGTACGTCCACAGGATGCGGGTGTCGGGGTCGGTGACCGCGACGACGAGGTCGCCGTCCTCGGCGGTGCGCCGCAGCTCGGCCTCGACCCGCTCGACCGCCACCTGGAGCGGCGAGTCGCGCCACCGGCTGGCGGTCTCCGACTCGTCGGCGAGCGGCGCCTCGGTCACGTCGGTGCCCACCGCGGCCGACCTGGCCCAGCTGCTGAGGATCTCGGGGCGTACGGCGGCAGCGGTGTCGCCGTGCTCGACGAACGACGTCCAGGCGCGCACCGCCTCGTGGCGCCGGGTCTCCAGGTCAGGTGTCATCGCGGACCTCCGCCACGGACGTTAGCACCACGCCGTGACCCCGATCACAGGTCGAGCTGGCGCCGCAGGAACCGCACCGTCCGGCGCATCGAGTCCGCGAAGCGGGGCCCGAAGGCGTGGCCCTCGCCCTCGTAGACCTGCAGCTGCGCGTCGACGCCGGCCTCCTCCATCAGCCGATGGGTCTCCCGCGACCAGGCGATCGGGCAGGTGTCGTCGGCGGTGCCGTGGAGCAGGAGGACCGGCTCGGTGATCCGGTCGAAGTAGGCCCGCGACGACAGGCCGCGGTAGAACGCCGGGGACTCGGACGGCGTGCCGAACCGGTCGTAGAACGCCCGAGCGCCGTCCGGCCGGTTCGGCTCGGTGAACTGCCGCAGGTTGTCGACGAACCGTGAGCTGACCGAGGCGAAGACCACGGCGGCGTCGACGAGGCCCGGCTCGGCGACCAGCGCGTTGTAGGTGACCCCGCCGCCCATCGACCGGCCGAGCATGGCGAGCCGGTCGCCGTCGACGTACGGCTCCCGCTCCAGCGCCTTGACGGCGCCGATCGCGTCGCGGGTGTAGACCAGCCGCGTCTCGCGGCCCACGTCGCTCACCGGGTCGGAGCCGGCGTGGCCGCGGTAGTCGGTGTGCAGCACGACGAAGCCGTTCGACGCCAGCCACTCCTGCTCCCGCGAGAGCCCCCGGCCGAGCGTGTAGATCGCGGGGTCGATGTACCCGTGGTTGAGCACCACCGCCGGGAACGGTCCTCGCCCCCGCGGCACGAGCAGCTCTCCGGACACCGTGGCGCCGTCGACGGAGTAGGTGACCGCCCAGCTGCGCCACCGCTCGGTCTCGGCGAGCGGCTGGGTACGTCGGACGCGACCCGCCCGGACCTCCTCGCGCATCAGCGCGGGGAGCGACAGCCGGTGGCGCACCGGCGGCAGCACCTCGGCCGGTCCGACGGTCGGCGTGGTCGTCGGCGTGGAGGTCGGGGTGGTCGTCGGGGTGGTCGTCGGGGTGGCCGTCGGCGTGGCCGCGGGGCCGGCGGACGGCGGACCGGCAGCGGGCTCGTCGCTGCACGAGACCAGGGCGGCCAGCACCGTGAGGACGAGGACAGCCGCCCTCACCGGTGGATGCGCCCCTCGGTGCTGGCCAGCGGCCCGCCGCTGCCGCCCCACCGCCCGGCGATGATCTCCGCGGCGATGCTGACCGCGGTCTCCTCCGGCGTCCGGGCGCCCAGGTCGAGGCCGATCGGGCTGCGCAGCCCGGCGAGCTCGGTCTCGGTGAGGCCGGCCTCCCGCAGCCGCGCCAGCCGGTCCTCGTGGGTACGCCGCGACCCCATCGCGCCGACGTAGGCGACCTCGGGCAGGCGCAGCGCGACCTCGAGCAGCGGCACGTCGAACTTCGGGTCGTGGGTGAGCACGGCGAGGACGGTCCGGGCATCGATGCGGCCGGCCTCGTCCTCGGCCGTGAGATAGCGGTGCGGCCAGTCCACGACGACCTCGTCGGCCTCCGGGAACCGGCTCGCGGTCGCGAAGACCGGGCGGGCGTCGCAGACGGTGACCCGGTAGCCGAGGAACGAGCCGATCCGGGCGACCGCCGCCGCGAAGTCGATGGCCCCGAAGACCAGCATCCGCGGCCGCGGGGCGAAGGCCCACACGAAGACCCGCATGCCCTCGCCACGGCGCTCCCCGTCGGGGCCGTAGCCGAGCGTCCCGCTGTGGCCGGCCACCAGCAGCCCGAGGGCGTCGTCGCGGACCGCGGCGTCCACCCGGTCCGACCCCAGCGAGCGGCTCGGCTCCTCGCCGGGACGGAGCACGACCCGCCGACCGACCCAGCCCGGCTCCGGGTGCTCGACCACGGTCGCCACGGCCACCGGCCGGCCCGCCTCGACGTCCGCCGCCACCTCGCCCAGCTCGGGGAAGGTGGCGCGCGAGACCTTCTCGACGTACACGTCGAGGATCCCGCCGCAGGTCAGCCCGACCGCGAAGGCGTCGTCGTCGGACACGCCGTACCGCTCGAGCACCGGCTCGCCGGAGCCGACGACCGACTGCGCCAGCTCGTAGACCGCACCCTCGACGCAGCCGCCGGAGACCGACCCGACCGCCGACCCGTCGGGTCCCACCAGCATCGAGGCGCCCGGCGGGCGGGGCGCGGACCGGAACGTCGCCACCACCGTGCCGACGCCGACCTCCTCCCCCGCCTCCCACCAGGCGAGCAGCTCCGACAGCACCTCACGCACGGGCCACCACCTCCACCACCTCCGCGAACGTGGCCAGCGAGTGGCCGGCGAGGAAGTCGTCGACGTGCGGGAGCACCGCGACCACGCCCCGCTGCACGGGCTCGTACCCGGCCTTGCCGCGGTGCGGGTTGACCCACACCACCCGGTGGGCCACCCGGGAGAGCCGCTCGACCTGCTCGGCGAGCACGGCGGTGTCACCGCGCTCCCAGCCGTCGCTGAAGACGACCACGACCGCTCCGCGGGCCGTGCCGCGGCGGCCCCAGCGGTCGAGGAAGGCCTGCAGGTTCTCCCCGAGCCGGGTGCCGCCCGACCAGTCCGGCACCGCCTCACCCGCAGCGGCCAGGGCACGCTCGGCGTCCCGGACCCGCATCGGGCGGGTGAGCGGGGTCAGGCGCGTGCCGAGCGAGAAGGTCTCCACCGTGGCCGGCATCGCCTGGGTCATCCGGTGCGCCAGCCGCAGCAGGGCGTCGGCGTACCCGCTCATCGAGCCGGACACGTCGACGAGCAGCACCACCCGCCGGGGCCGCGACGTCCGGCGCCGGTGCACGACCGCGGCCGGCTCGCCCATCCGGCGCAGGCTGGCCCGGACCGTCCGAGCCGCGTCGACCTCCCCGCGGCGCCACGCCCGGTGCCGGGCGCTGCGTCGGTACGGCGGCCGGGGGCGCAACGTCGCGAACATCCGCGCCAGCCGCGCCCGCTCCGCGGCCGACAGCGCGGCCACGTCCCGGTGCCGCAGCTGCTCGACGTCGCTGGCCGCTGCCTGGAGCACGTCCCGCTCCTCCTCGGGCCCGTCGCCCTCGTTGCCCGTGCCGGGTGCGTCGGCCGCCGGGAGCGTGCTCCGCACGGTCGTGGTGGCCGGTCGCGGCCGGGGCCGCGGCAGGCCGGTGCGGTGGTCGAAGTAGGCGGCGAAGACCTGGTCGTGGCGGACCAGGTCGTCGGGCCCGGAGCAGAGGGTCGCGCGGCCGGCGGCGCGGGTCCCCTCCTCGGAGAGGCCGAGCACGGCGACGGCCGCGAGGTACTCCCGTGCCCGGTCGTGGGTCACCGCCACGCCGGCGGCCCGGAGCGCGCGGGCGAAGCCGAGGAGCACCTCGTCCGCCTCGCGCGCCGCGACGGGGGCCGCCGGGGTGGGGGCCGTGGCGGTCACGGCGCCAGCACCCGGTCGAGCGCGGCGCGGACCCGGTCGGCGTCCTCGCGGTACTTCACCAGGGCGCCCAGGGTCGCCGCGGCCGTCGCCAGGTCCAGCTCGGCCGCCCCCAGGTGCCGGAGCGCGCGGGCCCAGTCCAGCGTCTCGGCGACGCCCGGCGGCTTCATCAGCCCGACGTCCTCGCGCAGCCGCTGGACGACCTGCACCACCTGACGGGCCAGCGCCGCGGACACCTCGGGCGCCCGCGACCTGACGATCTCGACCTCGCGCTCGAGCGTGGGGTGGTCGATCCAGTGGTAGAGACAGCGGCGCTTCAGCGCGTCGTGCAGCTCGCGGGTCCGGTTGGAGGTCAGCACGACGACCGGCGGGGTCGCCGCCCGCACCGTCCCGAGCTCCGGGATCGTGACCTGGTAGGTCGAGAGGACCTCGAGCAGGAACGCCTCGAACTCGTCGTCGGCCCGGTCGACCTCGTCGACCAGGAGCACCGCCGGGCTCCGCTGCAGCGCGGCCAGCACCGGGCGGGCGAGGAGGAAGCGCTCGTCGTACAGGCTCCTCTCGGCCGCTTCGACACCACCCTCGCCCGCTCCGCCGGCCGCCTCCAGCGCGCGCAGGTGGAGCACCTGCCGCGGGAAGTCCCAGTCGTAGAGCGCCTGGCTGGCGTCGATCCCCTCGTAGCACTGGAGCCGCAGGAGCGGCAGGCCCAGCGACTCCGCCAGCGCCTCCGCGAGCGCGGTCTTGCCGGTGCCCGGCTCGCCCTCGAGCAGCAGCGGGCGCCCCATCCGCAGCGCCAGGAACGCCACCGTCGCCAGCTCGGGGTCGCAGAGGTAGCCGGTCGCGGCGAGCCGGTCCGCGACATCGTCGACCGCCGCCACCTCGAGGGAGACCTCCATGGCGCGAGGCTACGACTCCGGGTGTTGGGCCCCGGTTGGTTGACTCGACCCCGTGGACGACAGCGAGCTGGGCGCCCGGCTCGAGCGGGGGATCCTCGACCTGCTCGACCGACGGGAGCCGGGCCGGACCATCTGCCCGTCCGAGGCGGCCCGGGCGGTCGGCGGGGAGGCCGACTGGCGGCGGCTGATGGCGCCGGCGCGCGAGGCGGCCGGCCGGCTGGCTGCGACCGGCGCGGTCGAGGTCACCCAGCGCGGCGAGGTCGTCGACGTCGCCGGCGCCCGAGGGCCGGTGCGGATCCGGCGGGTGCCGTCCGAGCCGCCGTCCTAGCGGGAGTCGACGTCCCGGCCCGTCGCCAGGTCGCCACACTCGACCAGGTCCACCTCGCGGACCGCCAGGTAGGGCTTGGCGCCCTCGTCGCCCGCGGCGCCGGCCAGCACACCGGCCCAGTGGTCGCGGCCCAGCAGCACGGGATGGCCGGGCCTCCCGCCGTACGCCGCGCGCGCCAGCGCCGCGGGTGCTGCGTGGGAGGCCACCCGCGCGACCACCGCGGCCGTCACGTCGGGCAGGTCGACCAGCGTGACCACGGCGGCGTCGGCGGCCGGGTCGGCGGCGGCCAGGCCGGTGCGCAGGGAGGCGGACATGCCGTCGGTCCAGTCCGCAGCCACGACGTGGTCCGCCCCGTGAGGCAGGAGCGCGACCGCCTCCTCGGCCCGGGCACCGAGGACCGCGGTGACCCGGTCGCACCCGCCCTGCGCCAGCGCGGCCACCGCCCGGGCCAGCCAGTCGTCGACCAGCGCCTTGGGGCGGCCCATGCGGGTGCCGGCACCGGCGGCGAGCACGAACCCGTGGATCATCCTCGACTCACCCGGCGAAGGCCTCGTCGTAGAGCGCCTGGAGGTCCTCGGTCGCCGGGCCGCTGAAGCCGCAGGCGGTGACCCGGCCGTCGGTCGCCGAGACGAGGTACCGCTCCCCCTCCCGGAAGTCGACCTCCCCCACGGTCGGGGAGAGGTCGCCGGACGGCGCGGCGACCTCGACGGTCGACGCCTCGGTGCCGGCGTAGGTCTCCTCGACCGTCAGCTCGACGACATCGTCGCCGACCTCCTCGACGACACCGAGGAAGGCGACCTCCTGCATGGCGAGGGCCCGGGCGTTCGGGATCATGCACCGACCCGCGCCCGCGCCCGGCGCCTCCAGGGTGAGCACGGCGGGCTGGGCCGCCGGGACCTCGCCCTCGGTCGGGGGCGTCTCCCCGTCACCACCGAGCGCGGCGGCGAGCGCCACACCGCCGATCACCACCACGGCGGCGGCCGCGGCCAGCCAGGTCAAGGGGTTCCTACGCTGCTGAGGGGTCTCGGACATCGCTGCCTCCAGGAGTCGGGCCACCCGGGTCGGGTCGGCCGGGGCGAGGGAGGAGGCGGGGTCCGCGGCCTGCAGCCGCGCCCGCAGCTGCCGGTCGTCGTGCTGCTCGTCGTGCCCGTCGTGGTCGTCGTCGCGCTGGTTCACCGCGCACCGCCCTTCCTCGACTTCTCATGTCCGGCACGGGCGCCGATCTTTCGCAGCTCCTCGGCGAGCCGCTGCCTGGCCCGGTGGAGCCGGATGCTCACCGCGTTCGGCGTGAGCCCGAGGACGGTGGCGATCTCCGAGGGACCGAGCTCCTCCCACGCCCACAGCCGGAGCAGCTCGGCATCGGCCGGGCGCAGCGCGGCCAGCGCCTCCTCGAGCGGGACGTCGACCGCCGCCTCGTCACCCGGGCCGGCGACCGACTCACGCGGCGGGTCGACGACCGCCACCCGGGCGGCGAGCCGGCGCTGGCGCCGGGCGCCGCGCTCGGCGTTCGCGAGCGCGTGGCGCGCCACGCCGTACGCCCACGGCAGCGGGTCCGGCGGCAGCTCGTCGACCCGTCGCCAGCAGACGAGCAGCGTCTCGGAGAGGACGTCGTCGGCCGTGGCCGCGTCGGTCCGCCGGGCGAGGTAGCGCCGCAGCGGGTCGACCAGACCGGGCGCCAGCGCCTCGAACCTGGTCCGGCGGCTCTCGGCATCCACGGTCCCAGCCTCGCACGGCCGCCGTGCCCGGGAACGGCAGCAGGGCCCCGCCGGAGCGGGGCCCTGCTGGTGGTGCGGGTCAGGAGTCGGCAGGACTCAGAAGTCCATGCCGCCCATGCCGCCGGACGGGTCGCCACCCATGGGGGCGGCCTTCTCCGGCTTGTCGGCCACGACGGCCTCGGTGGTGAGGAACAGCGCGGCGATCGACGCGGCGTTCTGCAGCGCCGAGCGGGTCACCTTGGCCGGGTCGATGATGCCCTCGGCGAGCATGTCGACGTACTCGCCGGTGGCCGCGTTGAGGCCGTGACCGGCCTCCAGGTTGCGGACCTTCTCCGCCACGACGCCGCCCTCGAGACCGGCGTTGATCGCGATCTGCTTGAGCGGGGCCTCGGTGGCGAAGCGGACGATGTTGGCGCCGACGGCCTCGTCGCCCGACAGGTCCAGCTTGTCGAACGCGGTGGCCGCGGCCTGCACCAGGGCCACGCCGCCGCCGGCGACGATGCCCTCCTCGACGGCCGCCTTCGCGTTGCGGACGGCGTCCTCGATGCGGTGCTTGCGCTCCTTGAGCTCGACCTCGGTGGCCGCGCCGACCTTGATCACCGCGACGCCGCCGGCCAGCTTGGCCAGGCGCTCCTGCAGCTTCTCGCGGTCGTAGTCGGAGTCCGACTTCTCGATCTCGGCGCGGATCTGGTTGACCCGACCGGCGATCTGGTCGGCGTCGCCCGAGCCCTCGACGATGGTGGTCTCGTCCTTGGTGATGACGACCTTGCGGGCCTGGCCGAGCAGCTCGATGCCGGCGTTCTCCAGCTTCAGGCCGACCTCCTCGGAGATGACCTGGCCGCCGGTCAGGATCGCGATGTCCTGCAGCATGGCCTTGCGGCGGTCACCGAAGCCCGGCGCCTTGACCGCGACGGACTTGAAGGTGCCGCGGATCTTGTTCACGACCAGGGTCGAGAGCGCCTCGCCGTCGACGTCCTCGGCGAGGATGACGAGCGGCTTGCCGGACTGCATGACCTTCTCGAGCAGCGGCAGCAGGTCCTTGACGTTCGAGACCTTGGAGTTGGCGATGAGGATGTAGGGGTCCTCGAGGACCGTCTCCATCCGCTCGGGGTCGGTGACGAAGTACGCCGAGATGTAGCCCTTGTCGAAGCGCATGCCCTCGGTGAGCTCGAGGTCGAGCCCGAAGGTGTTCGACTCCTCGACGGTGATGACGCCTTCCTTGCCGACCTTGTCCATCGCCTCGGCGATGATCTCGCCGACGGTGGTGTCAGCGGCGGAGATCGAGGCCGTGGAGGCGATCTGCTCCTTGGTCTCGACGTCCTTGGCCATGTTCAGCAGCTGCTCGGAGACGGCCTCGACAGCCGCCTCGATGCCGCGCTTGAGACCCATCGGGTTCGCGCCGGCCGCCACGTTGCGCAGACCCTCGCGCACCATCGCCTGGGCCAGGACGGTCGCCGTCGTCGTGCCGTCACCGGCGACGTCGTCGGTCTTCTTGGCGACCTCCTTGACCAGCTCGGCGCCGATCTTCTCGTAGGGGTCCTCGAGCTCGATCTCCTTGGCGATGCTCACACCATCGTTGGTGATGGTGGGCGCGCCCCACTTCTTCTCGAGGACGACGTTGCGGCCCTTCGGACCGAGCGTGACCTTGACGGCGTCGGCGAGCGTGTTCATGCCACGCTCGAGGCCGCGCCGGGCCTCCTCGTTGAAAGCAATCAGCTTGGGCATTCCTGCGATTCCTCACGCTGGAAGTTGCGGATCCGGCTCGATGGGCTGCCCGCGACGGACGGTCCTGCAGACCCGGCGAACCCTTTCTCGCCGGCGCGAACGAACCTCAGCTGACACCGCTCCGGTTTGTCACTCTCATGGTAAGAGTGCCAATGCCATGTTTAGCACTCGCACCCGTCGAGTGCAAGACGCCTCACAGCCGGTCGAGCTCCGCGACGACCAGGTCGGCGAAACGCCCCGCGAGCCCGGGGACGACGTCGAGGTAGAGCCCCGGCTCGATCAGCTCGAGCTCGCTGACCACCCACGCGCCGGCCAGCTCCACCAGGTCCACCCGCGCGTACGACGGAGCCGCACCGAGCCGCGCGGCCGCGGCTGCGACCGCCGCCCGGGCGACCTCGGCGCGGGCCGGGTCGAGCGGGGCCGGCGCCGCGTGGCCGCCGTACAGCTCGTGGACCCGGATCTCCCCGCCGGCCGGGCGCTTGTCCACCTGGCTGACCGGCACGCCGCCGAGCACGTGCACCGAGCTCTCCCCCGCCGTCCGCACCGACTCCACCAGCGGCTGCGCCACCCAGGGACCGGCGACCAGGCCCTCCAGCCGCGGGTCGTCGACCCGGTCGGCGACGACGACCCCGACCCCGCCGGCACCGGTCCGCGGCTTCACGACCACGGTCCCCCAGCGCTCGAGGGCGGCGGCCAGCGTGGGCACCAGCACCGGGTCCTCGACCAGCGAGGTCGGCACGGTCGCGACGCCGCCCAGGTCGAGCAGGTAGGCCTTGTCGGCGTTCCACGCGAAGGCGTCGGCCCCGTTGAGCAGCCGGGTCGACCGCTCGACCGAGCGCGCCCACGCCAGGAACTCAGCACAACGGCGGTGGTAGTCCCAGGTCGAGCGCACCGCGACCAGGTCGGCGGAGGCCCAGTCCACGGCCGGGTCGTCCCAGACCGCCCAGCGCGCCTCGACGCCCCGCTCGGCCAGCGCGGCGAGGAGCAGCTCGCCGCCGGCCTCACCGTCCGGGAGCAGGCAGAAGGTGGCCAGCAGTACCCGGGTCATCCGCTAGCACCAGCGGCCGACGAGCGCCGCACCAAGGCTGATGCCGTCGCAGATCTCGCCAGACTCGACCATCGAGCGGAAGCGGTGCCGGTCGACCCACCTGACCTCGTCGACCTCACCATCGGTGCCTGGATCGCCGGGGTCGTCGTCGTGGGCAACTGTCCCCGCGACGATCGCGACCGCCCCGGCGAGGAGCCCCGTGTCGGGATAGACGGAACCGATCGACCGACTGCCCTCCAGGACGAGACCGGTCTCCTCGAAGAGCTCGCGTGCCGCCGCCACGAGCGGGTCGCCACCATCCGAGTGGTCGGCGAACCCGCGTGGCAGCTCCCAACAGCGCCTCCCGATCGCGGGCCGGTACTGGCTCACGAGCAGCACTTCGTCGTCGCGCTCGGCGAGCACGACCGCTCCGGGCAAGGCGTTGCCGACCACGACCCGGTGCAGCTCCAGGCCGGTGGGCCCAGTCGCGCGCTCGACCCGGATCGGCGGCTCGGTCGTCCCCCACACGGTCACCCAGCCATCGCCGCTCACGTCGTCACCTGCATTAAGCCGCGGAGCCGGCCGACCCGCGCCGACCGCAGCCGCTCCAGGTCCGCCCACGGGACGGTCGAGAAGAACGCTGCTGCAGCCACGGTCATCGTGACGATTCGATCGCGCGCGCCCACCACGTCCGCGACAGCGATGTAGAGGGCGAGCAAGAGGACCACGGTGAGACGGACCCCAGCCCAGACCATGACCCGGGGACGGGGGGTCGGTTGCGCGACGACGGTTGACATCGCGTAGGTCAGGTCGGCCAGCGTCCGCCGGTCCGGTCGGTCGCGCCACGCTTGTCGAGCCGCGCGGGCCCGGTGAGCGCCCGCCTCGTAGACGGAGGTCGGCATCGCAGCCAGGTCGTCGAGCAGGCTTCCCCTCACAGCGAGGGTGGCCGGCGGCTTCCGGTGCAACGGCTGCGCGCCGGGGACGGGCCGCCTCTTCTGCGAGCCCGGCCCTCGTTCGCCACCGGCATGCGCACCAGCATCGATGCCACTGAACGAGAGCCACGACGCGTGGTTGGTGCGAGCCACCATCTGCAGGTAGGGCTCGTTCCACCACGCCCGCAGGGCGGTGGCCTGCTCGGGCGTGATCACCCCGTGCTCGGCCCGCGCGACAAGACCGTCCCACACCGCGGAGCGCGACAGACCATCCACCGGCACCGGATCCATCGACGGCTCCCGGTGAGCGCCGAGCACCGACGCGTCGACGTCCTGCGGCCACAGGTGGTTGCCGACCTGCGCCTCCAGCGCTCCTGTCGGAGTCTCGTAGGCGGCCGCTTCGAACCGCTGCTCTCCGAAGGCGTCCAGCCAGCGCTCTTGCCGCTCCTCGAGCTCGCGCCGGCTGAGGTCACCGGCTGCAAGCGCCGACCAGTGGAAGCCGCTGTCCGATCGCATCCGCGCCAGATCCGCCGAGAGCTTGCCGCCCTGGCAGATCGCGAGCACGGGGAGCTCATGGTCACAGCCGAGCAACCGGGCCAGGCCATCCGGCCCCAGCGCAAGGAGGTACCGCCCGTCGAAGAGCTGAGCCGCGGTGACCACGAGCAGTCCTTCGAGCAGCACAGCCGCACGCACCGCGCCGCCCAGCCGCCGTGCTGCTTCACGACTCCCCCAGGAGCGCCAGGCGTCTGCTTGCGCGACACTGTCGAGGTCCACGAGCATGACCCGCCGTGCGAGAGCGGGTCCGTCGTTCTCCCGGTGCGTCAGGTCACCTACCACGGCGCCGACCCTAGGGGATCAGCCACCCGCGACGGCGGGGATGACCGAGACCTGCGTGCCGTCCGGCGTGGGGGTGGCCAGGTCGTCGAGGAACCGGACGTCGTCGTTGCCGACGTAGACGTTGACGAAGCGGCGCAGCGCGCCGTTGTCGTCGAGGATCCGCCCCTTGATGCCGGTGTAGCTGCTGTCGAGGTCGTCGAGGACCTCCGCGAGGGTGCCGCCGGTCGCGGTCACCTCGGACTCCCCGCCCGTGTAGGTGCGCAGGATGGTCGGGATGCGGACGGAGACGCTCATGGTGCTGATCCTCTGCTGGTGGGTGGGTCCGACGGCCGGGCGCTCGGGCCGGGCGCTCAGGCCAGGCCGGTCGCGGCGAAGGCGGCGTAGGACGGGTCGATGGTCGCGGCCGGCGCCACGGAGCCGGAGACCGCGTCGAGCGTCTTGAGGCCGTGGCCGGTGTTGATGACGACGGTCTCGAGCGAGGTGTCGAGCTGGCCGGACTCGACCAGCTTCCGCAGCACGCCGACCGTGGTGCCGCCCGCGGTCTCGGTGAAGATGCCCTCGGTGCGCGCGAGCAGCACGATCGCCTCGCGCACCTCGTCGTCGGTGACGTCCTCGACCGCCCCGCCGGTCTGCCGGCACACGTCGAGCACGTAGATGCCGTCGGCCGGGTTGCCGATGGCCAGGCTCTTGGCGATCGTGTCGGGCTTGACGGGGCGGATCGCGTCGACCCCGGCCTTGTAGGCGACCGAGACCGGCGAGCAGCCGGCGGCCTGCGCGCCGTACACCTTGTAGGGCTTGTCCTCGACCAGCCCGAGCTTGATCAGCTCCTGGAACGCCTTGTGCACCTTGGTCAGCTGCGAGCCGCTGGCCACCGGGATGACGATCTGGTCGGGCAGCCGCCAGCCGAGCTGCTCGGCGATCTCGTAGCCCAGGGTCTTGGAGCCCTCGGCGTAGTAGGGACGGACGTTGACGTTGACGAACGCCCACCCGTCCTCCTCGCCGGCGATCTCCGAGGCGAGCTTGTTGACGTCGTCGTAGTTGCCGTTGACCGCGACCAGCGAGTCGGTGAAGACCGCGGAGTTGACCTGCTTGGGCTGCTCGAGGTTGCTCGGGATGAACACGACCGTCTTCATCCCGGCACGGGCCCCGGCGGCGGCGACGGCGTTGGCGAGGTTGCCGGTGCTCGGACAGGCGAAGACCTTGCTCCCGAACTCGCGGGCGGCGCTCAGCGCGCAGGCCACGACCCGGTCCTTGAAGGAGTTCGTCGGGTTGGTCGAGTCGTCCTTGACCCACAGCTTGGTCATCCCGAGCTCGGCGGCGAGGTTGCGCGCCTCCAGCAGGCGGGTGAAGCCCGGCTCGGTGTTCGGGCTGGTCTCGATGTCGGTCGGCACCGGCAGCAGGGCCTTGTACCGCCAGATGTTGCGGGGGCCGGCCTCGATCTCCTCGCGGGTGACCTGCGGGAAGTCGTAGGCGATCTCCAGCGGCCCGAAGCACTCGCTGCACGCGTAGTGCGGACCGAGCGGGACCTGGTGGCCACACTCGCGACAGGTCAGGGCCTTCGCGTTCCCGAAGGCACCCTCGCGGATCGCGGTGCCCTCGGCACCCTGCTCAGTGGTGGGCTCGACGGTGGGGACAGCGCTCATGATTCCTCCTTCTCATCTTCCCCGGGTCACGACGGTCGTGCCGGGCGGAATTGGCACCGTTACCGACGACCGACCCGGGGTGACCGGGGGCGGAGGCGCGTTGGCGGTTGCCGGGACTTCACAGGGCCGTTCCCTCTGTCCCTCTGGATGAGCTGGGAAGAACTGTACGGCGGTGTCTCACCATGTGCACATCGGGCCCACCATGTGGACGCGCGGGCACCACCAGGCCGCTGGGTGGCAGGAGATTTCCCGACTCGACGGCGAGGAGTCCCGACTCGACGGTCAGAAGTGACGACTCAACGGGTCAGCGGGTGGCGCGGGCGTCGGCGGTGAGCTGCCGCAGCAGGTCGAGGACCCCGTCCGGGCCGTCGACGACCACGTCGGCGAGCTCGACGAGGGCGTTCTCCTCCTCGGAGGCCGAGCAGACCAGGAGCGTGGGCATGCCGCCGTCGGCCATCGTCCGCAGCGCCTTGAACGCCGGCACGTCGCCCAGGTCGTCGCCCGCGAAGAGGAACGCCCCGGCGCCGACCTCCTCGGCGAGCACCTCGACCGCCTTGCCCTTGTCCATCCCGGGGGCGCGCACCTCGATCACGTGCCGGCCGGGCTCGACGGCCAGGCCGTTGCGCCCGGCCAGGTCGCGCAGGACGGGGAGGAGCCGCTGGTGGGCGCCCTGGGGGTCGGGCAGCCGCCGGGTGTGGACGGCGTGGGCGAGCCCCTTGTCCTCCACCCACGCCTCGGCCGCGTCGGCCTCGCGCAGCGCCCGCGGCAGCTCACGCAGGAACGTCGACAGGCCGGCCGGCGGGCGGGGCGAGACGATCCGGCGCCGCTCGGAGGACCACCGCTCGTTGCCGTACTGGCCGAGCACGAACAGGTGCTTGCCGGCCGCCGCGACGTCGGCCCCGACCTCCTCGAGGCCGCCCAGGTCGAGCGCCTGGCGGGCCGGGCGCCCGGTGACCACCGCGATCGCGGCGACCTCGGCGCTCAGCTCACGCAGGACCTGGCCGGCGTCGGGGTGGACGTGCGCCTTCGTCGGGTCCTCGACGATCGGCGACAGCGTGCCGTCGAAGTCCAGGCCGACCACGGCCCGTGACGCCGCGCGCACGAGCGCGGCGTACCTCTGCTCTCCCTCGGCCGAGGTGAACTCCATGGCACCACCCAACCAGAACGCCGGCAGCGCGGTCCTCGCGGGCCGCCCCGCAGGCGCCCGGGCAGGCTCAGTCGAGCGCGCCGGTGAGGATGACGGTGAGCCGGTCCAGCCGCATCGGGTCGACCGCCGGGGCGGTCCGCTCGATGCCCAGGTCGAGGGCGAGCAGCTTGGCCGCCCGCTCGAGCCGGGCCGGGTAGTAGACAGTGGTGGCCGGGATCGTCCCGTACCAGTTGTCGGAGCCGACGACCTGCCAGCCGGCCCGGCCGGCGCTGTCCGCGACGGTGCCCGCGAGCCCGGTGATCCCCGAGTTGTTGTAGACCTCGACGTAGACCTTGCCGCGCTCGATCGCCGGCGGCTTCGGCTTCTGCTTCTTCTTCTCGGGCGCCGCGCTCGGCGTCGGCGTCGCACTGGGCGTCGCCTCACGGGAGATCGTGGTGATCTCCTTCTCGGTGGGCTCGCCGCCGCGGGTCGCGACGAACGCGACGGCGGCCATCGCGACCGCGATGATGCTGAGCATCACCACCGGCGAGGGGAAGACGATGCCGCGCTGGTCCCGGTGGCGCATCGCGCTCAGACCTCGAAGCCGAGCCGGCGGGCGGAGCGCTGGCGCTGGCGCTGGGACCGGAGGCGGCGCAGCCGACGGACGAGGAGCGGGTCGGCCGCCAGGGCCTCCGGGCGGTCGATGAGCGCGTTGAGCACCTGGTAGTACCGCGTCGAGCTCATGTCGAACTTCTCGCGGACCGCGGTCTCCTTGGCGCCGGCGTACTTCCACCACTGGCGCTCGAACTCGAGGATCTCGCGGTCGCGGTCGCTCAGGGCCGGCGTGGCCGCAGCCTCGTGACCGGCCTCGTGACCGGCCTCCTGGCCGTGGAGGGCGTTCGCGGCGTCCATGCGCAGTCTCCCGGTGTCCGATGGTGTCCGATGGTCGTCCGCGCACCACTGTAGGCGACGAACGACATCGATGTCATTCGGATCGCCGGGTCCGCCCGGCGCGTCATCGGCGGCGTCGCCCTCGGACGGTGTGCCAGGCTCCCCGGCGTGACCGAGACCATCCGTTGGGGCGTGCTGGCGCCCGGCAAGATCGCCCGGAGCTTCGCCGCCGACCTCGCGCTCGTGGAGGACGCGGCGATCGTGGCCGTGGGGTCCCGGCGGCTGGAGTCGGCCCGCGCCTTCGCCGAGGAGCACGCCCGGGCGCACGGCTGCGAGGCACCGCGCGCGCACGGGTCGTACGCCGCGCTGGTGGCGGACCCCGACGTCGACGTCGTCTACCTCGCCAGCCCCCACGCGTTCCACCTCGAGCACGCGCGGATGGCCTTCGCGGCCGGCAAGCACGTGCTGTGCGAGAAGCCAGTGACCCTCACCCTGGCCGACGCCGAGGAGATGGTCCGCCTGGCGACCGAGGCGGACCGGTTCCTCATGGAGGCGATGTGGACCGCGTGCCACCCGCTGGTGCGTGAGCTCGCGGCCCAGCTGGGGTCGGGCCGCTTCGGCACGCCGCGGCACCTGCACGCGGAGCTGGGCTTCCGGGTCGACGCCGACCCCGGCGACCGGATGCTCGACCCGGCGCTGGGCGCGAGCGCCCTGCTCGACATGGGGATCTACCCGTTGACCTTCGCGCACCTGCTGCTCGGCGAGGCCCAGGAGCTGACCGCGACCGCCGCCCTGTCGGACCGGGGCATCGACCTCGACGTGGCCGTCGCAGGGCGCTACCCCGGCGGCGCGCTGGCCTCGATGTCGGCCTCGATGACCTCCTGGTCCTCCCGCGCGGCGGCCATCGCCACCGACCTCGGACGCATCGACGTGCCGCAGTTCCACCACCCGACCCGCGCCACCTTCACGCCGTACGGCGACGGCGGGCGCCACGACTCCGCCGAGCCGGTCGAGATCACTGCCGACGAGCAGGTGGTCGGCCGGGGCTACGGCAACGAGATCGCGGAGGTCGGCCGGTGCCTGCGGGAGGGGCTCCGCGAGAGCCCGTGGGTGCCGCACGCGCAGACGCTGCTCCTGATGGGGCAGCTGGACTCGCTGCGCGAGCAGATCGGCGTCCGGTTCGGCTGAGGACCTGGCCGACCCGTGGCGTGGGGCGGGGAGCGGTTGTGCGCTCCCCTAGGGTGGGCGGCGTGTCAGCGGATCTGGTCGTCGTCGCGAACCGGCTGCCCGTCGATCGGGTGCACCTGGCCGACGGCACACCCGGGTGGAGGCGCTCGCCCGGCGGCCTGGTGACGGCCATCGAGCCGGTGATGCGTGCCAACGACGGCACCTGGATGGGCTGGCCCGGCGGCACGGACCAGGGCATGGAGCCCTTCGAGGACGACGGCATGAAGCTGGTGCCGATGTCGATGACCCGCGAGGAGATCGAGGGCCACTACGAGGGCTTCTCGAACGGCACCCTGTGGCCGCTCTACCACGACCTGGTCGCCAAGCCGGAGTTCCACCGCGAGTGGTGGGACGCCTACGTCGCGGTCAACCGGCGCTTCGCCGAGCGCGCCGCGGAGCTGACCTCCGAGGGTGCGACGGTGTGGGTGCACGACTACCAGATGCAGTTGGTGCCGCAGATGCTCCGCGACCTACGGCCCGACCTGCGCATCGGCTTCTACCTGCACATCCCCTTCCCCCCGGCCGAGCTGTTCCAGCAGCTGCCGTGGCGCCGGCAGATCCTCGAGGGCCTGCTCGGCGCGGACCTGGTCGGCTTCCAGCTGCCCGGCGCGGCCCAGAACTTCATCCGCCTGGTCCGCCAGCGCGTCGGGCACAAGACGCACCGCGACCTGGTCTACCTGCCCGACGGCCGGACCGTGCGGGCCAAGGCCTTCCCGATCTCCATCGACGCCGCCGGCTTCGAGTCCCTCGCGCGGTCCGAGCCGGTCGCCGCGCGCGCCGAGGAGATCCGGGCGGCACTCGGCAACCCGCGCAAGGTCTTCCTCGGCATCGACCGGCTCGACTACACCAAGGGCATCTACGCCCGGCTCCGCGCCTTCGCCGAGCTGATCGCCGACGGCCACCTCGACGTCGAGGACGCGGTCTTCGTCCAGGTCGCCGTCCCCTCGCGGGAGCAGGTCGAGCAGTACCGCATCCTGCGCGACGAGATCGACCGCCTCGTCGGCCGGATCAACGGCGACCTCGGCCGCATCGGCCGGCCCGCCATCAGCTACCTGCACTCCTCCTACCCCCGCGAGGAGATGGCGGCGCTCTACCGGACCGCCGACGTCATGGTCGTGACGCCGTACCGCGACGGCATGAACCTGGTCGCCAAGGAGTACGTCGCGTGCCGCTTCGAGGACACCGGCGCCCTCGTGCTCTCGGAGTTCGCCGGTGCCGCCGACGAGCTGCGGCAGGCGTGGCTGGTCAACCCCTACGACATCAACGGGATGAAGTCGGCGCTGCTCGACGCCTACCACGCCGACTCGCGGGAGACGACCCGGCGGATGCGGGCGATGCGCCGGACGGTGACGCAGCACGACGTCGCCGCCTGGGCCGACTCCTTCATGTCCGAGCTCGGCGAGATCCCCGGCTCGCACGGGAAGGCCGTGCGTCCCGCCCGGCGCTCCTGACCCTCCCCGCCCTCGACGGTCAGGTCCGCACGGGGTGCCGGTCGTCGGGCAGCCGGCCGCGCATGAGGTCCTCGACCGTGGCGGTCACCTCGGGGCCGGGACAGCCCCAGCCCGGTTCGTAGCCGTAGAGCTCTCCCAAGGAGGTGGCGCACCGGGTGCCGTCGAGGAGGTCGATGTCGCCGGGTCCCATCAGCGCCGGGTGCACCACCCCGACCGCCTCGGACACCTTGAGCAGGTCGCGGCGCAGCGAGCGGACGTACGTCGCTGCGCGGACCGACTTCAGCTCCGGGTCCAGCCCGCGCACCAGCCACGGGTCCTGGGTCGCGACGCCCGTCGGACACGTGTCGGCGTGGCACTTCTGCGCCTGGATGCACCCGATCGAGAGCATGGCCTCCCGGCCGACGTTGACGCCATCGAGCCCGAGCGCGAACGCCACCACGGCGTTCTCGGTCAGCCCCAGCTTGCCGGCGCCGAAGAACGTCACCTCGTCGTGGAGCCCGGCACGGGCGAACCGCTTGTAGACCTCGGTGAACCCGACCCGGAACGGGTAGGCGACCGAGTCGGCGAAGACCAGCGGGGCCGCGCCGGTGCCACCCTCCCCGCCGTCGATGTTGACGAAGTCGACCCCTCGCTCCCGCGACGACATGAGGCTGACCAGCTCGTCCCAGAAGTCGAGGTCGCCGACGGCCGACTTGATCCCCACGGGGAGCCCGGTCTCGCTCGCGAGCAGCTCGACGAAGTCGAGCATCGAGTCGACGTCGGAGAAGGCCGTGTGCCGGCTCGGCGAGGCGCAGTCCTCGCCGGCGGGGATCCCCCTGGTCTCGGCGATCTCCTCGCTCACCTTGGCGCCGGGCAGCATCCCTCCGAGGCCCGGCTTGGCGCCCTGCGACAGCTTGACCTCCAGCGCCCGCACCGGCGCCGAGTCGACGAGCGCCTTGAGCCGGTCGAGGTCGAAGCGGCCCTCGGCGTCGCGGCAGCCGAAGTACGCGGTGCCGATCTGGAAGATCAGCTCCCCGCCGTTGCGGTGGTACGGCGAGAGCCCGCCCTCGCCGGTGTTCTGCAGGCAGCCGGCCATGGCCGCGCCCTTGTTGAGCGCCTCGATCGCCCGGCCGGACAACGACCCGAAGCTCATGCCCGAGATGTTGACGACCGAGCCGGGGCGGAACGCCTTGGCCCGGCCACGAGGGCCGCCGAGCACCTTGCCCATCGGCAGCGGCACGCCCTCCTCGGCGTGCCGGTCGGTGGTGGCGCCCGGACCGGTGAACGTCCGGTGCTTGATGATCGGGTAGCCGACGTCGCGCTCCACGTCGTTGTCGGTGCCGAAGCCGAAGTAGGTGTTCTCCCCCTTCGAGGAGGCGTAGACCCACCGGCGCTGGTCGCGGCTGAAGGGGCGCTCCTCGTCGTTCGACGTCACGATGTACTGCCGCAGCTCGGGGCCGAAGCGCTCCAGCTGGAAGCGCAGGTGGCCGACCACCGGGAAATTCCGGAGGATCGCGTGCTTGCGCTGCGTGACGTCGTGGGCGGCGACCGCCCCGAGGGCAGCGGCACCGGCCGTGGCGAGCTTGGTCCACCTCATGCCCTGTGCGGTACCCGCTGGCGCAGGTACCTTCCCCCCATGGACCTCGTCCCCAAGCCCGACCAGGTCGTCTCGGCGGCCGGGAACGTGGCGCACAAGGTGCTCTACGGCGGCCTGGCCGACCTCCGGCCGATGCCGCGCACGCTCATCGACGAGGGCACCCTGCGCCAGCTCTACCACTACCGTCCGCGAGCGACCGTCCGGGAGCAGGGCGACCCGGTGCTCCTCGTGACCCCGCTGGCGGCGCCGGCCATCTGCTTCGACCTGCGGCGGGGCTGCTCGCTGGTCGAGCACCTGCTGGAGGGCGGCCGGCCGACGTACCTCGTCGAGTACGGCCAGGTCTCCTTCCGCGACCGCTCGCTCGGCATGGAGCACTGGGTCGACGAGGTCGTGCCGGCGGCGGTCCGGGAGGTGTCCGCCCACGCCGGCGGCCGCCCCGTCCACGTCGTGGGATGGTCGCTCGGCGGGATCTTCACCCTGCTGACGGCCGCGGACCACCCCGACCTGCCGATCGCGTCGCTGACGGCGGTCGGCACGCCCTTCGACGTCTCGCAGGTGCCGATCGTGGCACCGTTGCGGCCGCTGCTGAACCTCAACCGCACCGACGGCCGTGGCGCGGTGACCCGCGCCTACCAGGCGATGGGCGGGGCGCCGGCCCCGTTGGTGCGGTGGGCCTTCCAGCTCTCGTCGTTCCAGAAGCTGGTCACCAGGCCGCTCGCGGTGGCCACCCACCTCGACGACACCGACTTCCTGGCGCAACTGGAGGCCGTCGACCGGTTCACCGCCAACATGTACGCCTACCCGGGCCGCAGCTTCGGCCAGCTCTACCACCGCTTCGTCAAGGGCAACGTGCTCAGCACCGGCGAGGTGGAGCTGGGCGAGCGCACCATCCGGCTGGAGTCGATCACCCACCCGACCCTGGTCTTCGCCGGCGCGAACGACGGAATCGCGCCCGTCTCGGCCGTCCGGGCGCTGCTGCCGCACCTGTCCTCCGCCGAGGAGGTCCGCTTCGAGATCGTGCCCGGCGGCCACCTGGGGATGCTGACCGGCCGCCGCGCCCGCGGCACGACCTGGCAGGTGCTCGACGAGTGGCTCGAGCAGTGGTCGGACCGGGAGGCGCCGGCCCCGCCGACGCTCGGCACCAGCCGCTCGCGGCGCTACGGGTCCGCGGGCTCCCGGTCGCTGGGCCGCTGACGTGGCCGGCGACGTGGCCCGTGACCTGAGCGGCGACCTGGCCGTCCACCTGGCCGGCCACCCGACCGGCGCCCCGCCGGCGCCGGGGCCGCTCCCCCAGGGCGTGCGGATCGGCTACGGGTCGGGATCGGTCGCCACCGGCGCGTTCGGGACCGTGCCCGGGCTCATGCTGCTGCCGTTCCTCACCGACTCGCTCGGCATCACAGCGCTGCTCGCAGGCGTCATCGTCTTCCTGCCCAAGGCCTGGGACGTGGTCCTCAACCCCGTGGCCGGCCGGATCAGCGACCGGACCGTCGACCCGAGGGGCCCGCGCCGACCGTGGCTGCTGCGGGGTGGCCTGCCGCTGGCGGCCACCTTCGCGCTGATCTTCGCGGTGCCCTCGATGGCCACCGGTCTCGAGGCGGCCTGGGTGCTGGCCTGCTTCCTGGCCTGCGCGTCGGCGTACGCCTTCTTCCAGGTGCCCTACGTCGCCATGCCCGCGGAGCTCACCTCCTCCTACGACGAGCGCACCCGGCTGATGACCTGGCGGGTGGTCATCCTGGCGTCGACCATCCTGGTCGCCGGCGGCACCGCTCCCCTGATCCGGGACGCGGTCGGCGGCCGTGACGGCTACCGGGTCATGGGCGTGGTGATGGCGCTGGTCATCCTGGTCGGCGTGCTGGCGTCCTACGCCGGCACCCGACGGGCACCGGTGGCCGCGGCGCAGCCGGGCGCCGGCACGCTCCGCGACCAGCTGCGGATCGTCGCGACGGCCCGCGACTTCCGGCTGCTGCTCACGACCTTCGTCGTCCAGGCGCTCGCGACCGGGGCGATGCTCGCCGGCGTCGACTACCTCGCCGGCGACGTGCTGGACAGCACCGCCGCCAGCACCGTGCTGTTCCTCTGCTTCGTCGGCCCCGCCCTGCTCCTCACCCCGGTGTGGTCGGCCGTGGGCCAGCGGGTCGGCAAGAAGCGCGGGTACGTCGCGTCCTCGCTCCTCCTCGCGCTCGGCGCGGCCGGGTCGGTGGTGGCCGACTCCGCGCCCGCCGCCGCCGTCTACGCCGCGGTGGCGCTGGCGGGGGTGGGGTACGCCGGGTGCCAGGTCTTCCCGATGGCGATGTTGCCCGACGCGGCGGCGGTCGACGCCCGGCGCACCGGCAGCAACCGGGTCGGCGTCTACACCGGCGTCTGGACCGCGGGCGAGACCCTCGGCCTGGCGCTGGGTCCCGCCGTCTTCGCGCTCGTGCTCGCCGTGGGCGACTACCAGTCCTCGACCGGCGGGGCGGTGAGCCAGCCCGGGAGCGCGGTCACCGCCATCGTCCTGGGGTTCTCGCTGCTGCCCGCCCTGCTCGTGCTGGTCAGCCTGGGTTGGCTGGCCCGCTACACCCTCGACGCCACGGAGGTCGACGCGTGACCGATGCATCCCCGGCGACAGCCCAGGAGACCCTCGCCGCCCTCCACCGGATGCAGCAGGACGACCTCCCGGTGCACGGCGGCCGCACGCTGGCCTACGTCTACGACTCCGGGCTCGCGGAGGTCGACCGGGTCGGGCGCGAGGCCGTGGCGGCGTACGCCGGGTCCAACGGGTTGGACCCGGCCGCCTTCCCGAGCCTGCTGCGGATGGAGAACGACCTGGTCGGCTTCGCGGCCCGGCTGCTGGACGCGCCGGGGTCCGTCGTCGGCACGGTCACCTCCGGGGGCACCGAGTCGGTGCTGCTCGCGGTCCAGGCCGCGAGGGACGCACGCCCCGACGTGGCCCGGCCGACCATGGTGCTGCCGGCCACGGCGCACGCCGCCTTCCACAAGGCCGCCCACTACTTCGGCGTGGAGGCGCGGCTGGTCGCTGTCGGCGCCGACTTCCGTGCCGACGTCGCGGCCACCGAGGCCGCCGTCGACGACAGCACCGTGCTCGTGGTCGCCAGCGCACCGTCGTACGCCCACGGCGTGGTGGACCCCGTCACCGAGCTCGCCGCGCTGGCCGCCGCCCGCGGCGTGCGCTGCCACGTCGACGCCTGCATCGGCGGCTGGGTCCTGCCGTACGCCGCCCGGCTCGGCCGGACCGTCCGCCCGTGGACCTTCGCGGTCGAGGGGGTGACCTCGATCAGCGTGGACCTGCACAAGTACGGCTACGCCCCGAAGGGCACCTCGCTGCTGCTGCACCGCACGCCCGAGCTACGTCGGCCGCAGCTCTTCGCGTCGGCGGCGTGGCCGGGCTACACGATGCTCAACGCCACCCTGCAGTCGACGCGCTCCGGCGGCCCGACGGCCGGTGCCTGGGCGGTCGTGCGGACCCTCGGCGACGCCGGCTACGAGCGGCTCACGGCCGACGTGCTCGAGGCGGTCGACCGGATCGTGGCCGGGCTGGCCGACGTCCCGGCCCTGCGGCTGGTGGTCGCACCCGACTCCACCCTGGTGGCCCTGGCCACCGACGGCACCTGCGACGCCTTCACGGTCTGCGACGAGATGGCCGCCCGCGGCTGGTACGTCCAGCCCCAGATGTCCTACGGCGAGCAGCCGCCCACCATCCACCTGTCGGTGAGCGCGGCGACCCTCGGCTCGGTCGAGGACCTGCTCGCGGCGCTCCGCGACTCGGTGGCCGCGGCCGTCGCGGCGGGGCCGGTCGTCGTGGACCCGGGCATCGCCGACTACATCCGGTCCCTGGACCCGGCCACGTTGAGCGACGCGGACTTCGACGGCCTGCTGGCCGCCTCCGGACTCGTCGGCGAGGGCGGAGAGGGCCGGGACGGCGAGCTGGCGCTGCCGGAGCGGATGGCGGAGGTCAACGCGATGCTCGACCTGGCCTCGCCCGCGATGCGCGAGGCGCTGCTGCTGACCTTCCTCGACCGCCTCAGCCGACCCGACCCTGTCTGGCCCAGCACCGGCTGACGCGTCCGACGCCTCACGACCGCGCGTCCAGGGAGCCGGCCTTCTCGAGGTAGGCGGTCACCAGCTGGATCCCTTCCTCGATGGTCTCCGCGTCGCCGTGCAGGTCGTGCTCGAAGGCCAGCTGGAAGACCCGGTCGCCGACCTCGACCGCCAGCTGGACGACCCGAGGCGTGAGCCCCGGTCCGGCGAGGCCGGTCGAGCGGGCATGGTCGAGGAGCGCGGCCGCCACCTTGGCGTTGTGCTCGCGCCCGAACCGGTGCACCGCGACGTTGGTGCGTCCGCGCAGGTAGAGCACGACGAAGGCGGAGCGCCGGTGGTAGACCGAGACGAACGCCTGCATCACCGTGCGCACGAGCACCGGGATCGACGGCTCCTCGAGGGCCGCCACGTCCGCGGCCACCTGCTCGTCCATCTCGGCCATGTCGCGCTCCGCGAGCGCCAGCAGCACGTCGTCGCGGTCGGCGAAGTACTGGTACAGCGAGGCCACGGGGACCCCGGCCGCCTGGGCGATGTCGCGCGTGGTGATCGAGTCCACCCCGCGCTCGACCACCAGCCGGGCCGCGGCGTCGAGGATCCGCGCCACCCGACGTCGACTCCGCTCCTGGGTGGGCACCCGGCGAGGAGAGGTGGGCCCGAGGGTCTCGGCAGGCACAGCCCGGACTGTAGGGCGGCACCCGGATCGGACACGATTCTAGAGCTGTGGTGCACGTCGCCTCCCTCACCGCGACCTCGTGCCGGTCGTCCCCTAGCCTCGGGCGGGTGAGCGCGCTCGCCGGACTCCTCGCCAAGGGCCTCGTCGCCCCGGACTGGGCGGAGGCGCTCGCCCCGGTCGACGGGCGGATCGCGGCGCTGGGGTCCTTCCTGCGCGAGGAGGTCGCGGCCGGCCACGGCTACCTGCCGGCCGGCGACCACGTGTTCCGGGCCTTCGCCCGCCCGATGGCCGACGTCCGGGTGCTCGTGGTGGGCCAGGACCCGTACCCGACGCCCGGGCACCCGATCGGGCTCAGCTTCGCGGTCGACGCCCACGTGCGGCCGGTCCCGCGGTCGCTGGCGAACATCTACACCGAGCTCCGCAGCGACCTGGGGATCGAGAGCCCCGAGCACGGCGACCTCACCGCCTGGGCCGACGCCGGGGTCATGCTGCTCAACCGGGTGCTGACGGTCCGCCCCGGCGCCTCCGCCTCGCACCGCGGTCGCGGCTGGGAGGAGGTGACGGCCTGCGCCATCGAGGCCCTGGTGGGCCGGGGCGGGCCGCTGGCGGCCATCCTCTGGGGCCGGGACGCCCAGGGCCTCAAGCCGATGCTGGGCGCGACCCCGTCCGTGGAGTCCGTGCACCCCTCGCCCCTCTCGGCGAGCCGTGGCTTCTTCGGCTCGCGGCCCTTCAGCCGGGTGAACCGGCTGCTCGAGGAGCAGGGGGCTCCGGGGGTCGACTGGCGGCTGCCGGTCAGCGGATCCGCGTGCGGCGCATCATCTTCAACCCGGTGAGCATCCCCTTGACGTACTCGTCGTAGTCCTGCCCGGGCCGCGCGCCCATCACCTGCTTCTTGAGCACCGCGAGGTTCTGCACGTCGGTGTACTTCAGCAGGCCCTGGTCGCCGTGGCGGGCACCGACGCCGGACTGCTTGACGCCTCCCGACGGCGTGCCCTTGGACGCGTAGGCGGTGGCGAGCGAGTCGTTGACGTTGACGTTGCCGGCCTGGATCCGCGCCGCGACCTTGGTGGCGCGGTCGAGGTCGGCACCCCACACGGAGGCGTTGAGGCCGTAGTCGGTGTCGTTGGCCAGGGCGACCGCCTCGTCGACGGTCCGGTAGCGGTGCAGCGCCACGACCGGGCCGAAGGTCTCGGTGCAGCCGGCAGCCATGTCCTTGGTGACGCCCTCGAGGATCGTCGGCTCGAAGAACGCCGGGCCGATGTCGGGCCGCGGGTTGCCGCCGGTGACCAGCCGGGCGCCCTTGGCGAGGGCGTCCTGCACGTGACCGTGCACGCGCTGCATGTGGTCGACCGAGACCAGCGACCCGAGGTCGGGACCGAAGTCGTACGCCGCGGCGAGCCGCAGGCCCTCGGCAGCGGCGACGAAGCGCGCCTTGAGCTCGTCGTACCGGCTCTCGGGGAGGTAGATGCGCTCGATGTGCATGCAGATCTGGCCGGTGTTGCCGAAGACCCCGAAGAGCGCGCCGTTGACCCACTCGTCGACGTCGACGTCGTCCAGCACGATCATCGGGTTCTTCCCGCCGAGCTCGAGGCAGCAGCCGATGAGGTTGCGCCCCGCCCGCTCCCCGATGACCCGGCCGGTCGCGGTCGAGCCGGTGAACATCACGTAGTTCGCACGGTCGATGAGCGGTGGACCGACGTCGGGACCCTCGCCGCAGACGACCTGGAAGAGCCCCTTCGGGAGGCCCGCCTTCTCGAGCAGGGAGATGCCGTAGAGCGGGGACAGGGCGGTCTTGTTGTCCGGCTTGAGCACGACGGCGTTGCCGGCCATCAGCGCCGGGATCGCGTCGGACAGGCCGGTCGCGAACGGGAAGTTCCAGGGCGCGATGATGCCGACGACGCCCTTGGGCTGGCGGATCTCGGTGGAGGTGGAGACCAGCGGGACCGGGCCGCCGCGCTTCACCGGGGCCAGCAGCCTCGGCGCCCGCTTGAGGTAGTGGCTGATCACCATCACCGGGTCGCAGGTCTCCTCGATGGCCATCCGGCGGTTCTTGCCGCTCTCGGCCTGGATGAGGTCCGCGGTCGTGTGGGCGTGCTCGACCAGCAGCGCGTGCGCCTTCTTGAAGACCTTGAGCCGCTTGCGCAGCGGCCAGGCGGCCCACTCCTGCTGGGCCGACCGAGCAGCGGCGAAGGCGCGCTCGATGTCGGCGGGCGTCGACTGCGGCAGCTCGACCAGGGTCTCCCCGGTGTAGACCTCGGTCAGCGACCACGTCGCACCGCCGGACCCGGGCACCCGCTCGACCAGGCCACGGAGGAAGGTGTCGGTCAGCGAGGCCGGTCGTGGCGGTCCCGCGGGGGCCGGGCCGGCGCCGGAGGCGGTGCCCGTGGTGGTCGGCCGGTCGGCGGTGGCGGTCATCTCAGGCCCTCCCGAGGACGAGGTCGGCGCCGCGCTCGCCGATCATGATCGCGGGCGCGTTGGTGTTGCCGCCGGTGATCGACGGCATGATCGAGGCGTCGCAGACGCGCAGCCCCTCGACGCCGCGGACCTTGAGGTCGGGCGTGACCACGGCGAGCTCGTCGACGCCCATCCGGCAGGTGCCGACGCCGTGGTAGACCGAGGTGGCCCGGTTGAGGATCGCCTGCCGCAGCTCGGGGCCCCGGAGGTCCTTGCCGGGGTGGATCTCGTCCTTGACCGAGCCGCCGAACGCGGCGGCGCCCATGATCTCGCGCACCAGCTCCGAGCCCTCCGCCAGCAGGTCGACGTCGGCGGACTCGGCGAGGTACTGCGGGTCGATGAGCGGCGCCGCCGTCGGGTCGGCCGAGGCCAGCCGGAGCGTGCCCCTGCTGCGGGGGTAGATCAGCGTGGTGAGGACCGTCAGCGCCGGCAGCGGGGAGACCTCGTGGCGGACGGGGGCGTCCTGGTTCGGGGAGACGTAGCTCCAGGGCAGCAGGTGCAGCTGGAGGTCGGGCACGTCGGTGGCCTGCGAGCTCTTGAGGAAGGCGAGCACCTCGAAGACGGAGTTGGCGAGGAACGTCGAGCCGGGCCGCAGCACCTCCCTGGCCACGCCCTTGGCGAAGAAGAACGCGTTGCCGCGCATCCTGGACGACGTCGCGTGGAAGGTCATCGCGTGGAACATGTGGTCGTGGAGGTTGTCGCCGACCGGCAGGTCCGCGACCACGGGGATGCCGTGGTCCTTGAGGTGCTGGGCGTGGCCGATGCCCGAGAGCATGAGCAGCTGGGCGGACCCGACGAAGCCGGCCGAGAGGATGACCTCCTTGCCGGCACGGATCGTGCGACGGCTGCCGTCCCTGTCCTGCACCTCGACGCCGGTGGCGCGACCGTTCTCGATGACGACCTTGGTGACCAGCACCCGGGTCTGGACGTCGAGCGTCGGCGGCGCGAGGTGGTGGATGTAGCCGCGGGAGGCGCTGTAGCGCAGGCCGTCGGCAGCGTTCTGCTGCATCCGGCCGACCCCCTCCTGCGAGGCCCCGTTGTAGTCGTCGAGGATCTTGCAGCCGACCGTGTCGGCGGTCGCCTGGAGGAACTGCAGGGACCCCTCCTGCGGAGCCTTGTTGCGCGTGACCCGGATGGGGCCGCCCGTGCCGCGGAAGGCGTCCTCGCCCCCCTCGTAGTCCTCCATCCGCTTGTACGCCGCGTTCACCGAGTCTGCGTCCCAGCCGGTGCAGCCCTCCGCGGCCCAGGCGTCGTAGTTGGCGCGGTTGCCGCGGACGTAGACCATGCCGTTGACCGAGCTGGAGCCGCCGAGCACCTTGCCGCGGGGGACGGGCATCTTCCGGTCCAGGAGGTGCTTCTGCGGCACCGAGTAGTAGCCCCAGTCGTTGAGCCGCTTGATCTTCGGCTCGGCGTGCATCGGGCCGATCATGCCGGGCTTCTTGGTGAGGAACTGGTCGTCGCTCTTGCCCGCCTCGAGCACGATGACGCTCGCGCCCGACTCCGCGAGCCGGCCGGCGATCGCGGCACCGGAGCTGCCGGAGCCCACCACCACGTAGTCGGCTTCGTTCTTCTGGACCTTCTGTGCCATCTCGTCCCCTGCTGGTGGTCGCGCTCGCGCGGCGGCTCGGGCCGGGCGCGTCACATACTGCCGGAATGTGTCGGCGCCCACAGTAGGGCATAACTGTAACTCGTTCTAGTTTGCTCGACCACGCGTCGGACGGTTGGATCAGCGGGATGAAGATCCTCTCGATCCAGTCCTCGGTCGCCTACGGCCACGTCGGCAACTCCGCGGCGGTCTTCCCGCTGCAGCGGCTGGGTCACGAGGTCTGGCCGGTGCTGACGGTCCACTTCTCCAACCACACGGGGTACGGCGCCTGGCGCGGCCCGCTCCTCGCGCCGGCCGACGTGGCCGACGTCATCGCCGGCATCGAGGACCGCGGCGTGCTCGGCGAGGCCGACGCCGTCCTCTCCGGCTACCAGGGCGACCCGGCGGTCGGCGCGATCATCCTCGACACGGTCGCCAAGGTGAAGGCGGCCAACCCCGAGGCGGTCTACTGCTGCGACCCGGTCATGGGGGACGTGGGACGCGGGATGTTCGTCCGGCCCGGCATCCCGGAGTTCATGCGCGACACGGTCGTCCCGCAGGCGGACGTGCTGACGCCCAACCACTTCGAGCTCGACTTCCTCGCGGGCCGCACCACGCGCTCGCTCGCCGAGGTGCTGGAGGCGGTCGACGCCGTCCGCGAGCGGGGCCCCCGTGACGTGCTGGTCACCAGCGTGCTCCACGACGAGGTCGCGGAGGGGTTCCTCGACGTCGTGGCGGTCTCGGACGCCGGCGCCTGGGTCGTCACGACGCCGCTGCTGCCGATCAGCCCGAACGGCTGCGGCGACGTCACCGCAGCGCTCTACCTGGCCCACCTGCGCTCGACCGGGTCTCCGGCCGAGGCGCTGTCCCGGACCACGTCGTCGGTCTTCGCCGTGCTGGAGGCGACCATCGCGGCAGGCACCCGCGAGATCCAGCTCGTCGCTGCCCAGGAGGCCATCGCGACCCCGCCGGCGTCGTTCGAGGTCCGTCAGGTGCGGTGAGCACCCGGCGGCCCTGGTGTGGTTGCTGTTGCTGTGGTGCTGCTGGCTGGGTGCTGGCTGGTCTGTGCTGGGCTCAGCCCAGCATCAGGAGCGCGGCCAGGAAGGCCAGCGCCGGGACCAGCCAGAGCATCGCCAGCGCCACCATCGTGTCGCGGCCGTCGGCGGCCGCGGCGGTGCTCGGTGCGGACGTGTTCGCTGCCATGAAGGAATCACTCCCCGGATCGGTTGAGGAGCAGATACCCGGTCCGGGCGCGAACCATGCCGGTCAGCGTTGTGACGAGGCCGACGTCCGGGTCTCCTCGACGAGCTCGACCAGGCGCTGCGGGTGGACGTCGAACCCGACGACCGGCACCGACACCGGCTCCCGCCAGCGCTGGCGGTGGCCCAGGAGGAGGTACCTGTCGTCCGCGTCGACCGCCACCTCGCCCAGGTCGGGCCAGGGGACGTGCTCCTCGCGGCGACCGCCGCGGTAGCGGATGCCGGAGCGGTCGAGCTCCAGCCGCCACGCCCGCCGCCCGCCCCACGCCAGGCGTGCGGCCGACGGGATGCTGAGCACCACGACCGCCACGAAGCCCACCGCACGCCGGTTGGACTCCTCGTCGGGGGCGAGCACGAACTGGACGGTCACGGCACCGACGCCGAGCAGGGTCGCGCCGTACGCGACGGCGAGCAGGCGGGCGATCGGGCGCGCCGCCTCGATGACGACGGGGAGACCGGCACCGGGATCGAACGTCTCGGACGGCCGCCGGACACGCCGGACGAGCGACCACAGGCAGCAGCAGGCCACCAGGGTGGCGGCACCGAGGAGGCGCATCGCGCCCTCGGCGAAGGCGGCGAGGACCAGGCCGGGGCCGCCGAAGAGCGCGAGCAGGAGGAGGCCGCGGCGACGGAGGTCGGCCCGGAAGGCCCGGGGCCTGCCGGCGCTCATCCCGGCACCAGCCGGTCGAGACCGTCCTCGAGGAACCTCTTCCCGGCGTGCCATGCGTCGGCGGCCGCCTCGTCGACCTCCTCGGTGAAGCCGTCCGGCAGCCGGCGCCACACGAACCCGGCTGTCTCGGAGGCGACCACCGCCCCCGCGCCCGCGGCGAGCGCGGGCACCACGATCGGCGCGCCGGCCGACACGAGAGCCGCCGCACCGACAGCTCCGGCGACGCCCGCAGCGGTCGAGACGACCGTCTCGGACGGGGAGGCGCCGTCCCGGATCTTGTCGGCAGCCACCACGACGTCGACCGCCGTCCCGACCGGGCCGAGCACCCTGGCCGCCCGGCGGGCGTCGTCGGCGAGGTCCACCGCCCGGCCGGCCGCCCGCTCGAGCGCCCGGCGCTGCTCCCGGGCCTCCGGCCGCC